>SKKC01000436.1 GCA_007121695.1 Spirochaetales bacterium
GCATGCCCAGAAACAGCGTCGGGACTATGATGCTCGAAAAGAATCCAGGTGCCATAGATATTAGATATTATTACGGTTTTTAGACTACTGGCAAGGTCTCCGATGGTGGCCCTGTTCGACACTGGCCGGCGAAACAGTGGCGCTGTTCGGGAGCCCGTACGTACACGGCTGCAAGCGGGCCGGTGGCTCCTCCGGGCGTATCGGGTGTTTCGATAATGTGCCAGAGACCGGCGCGCAGCAGCGCGCTGAGATTCCTGAAGTCTTCGGCCAGCGGAGACCCGGTCGCACCTTCGTCGCAGAGTACGCCGTCGAGGGTCGCCGCACGGGCGAGCGCGAAGTCAGCCATGGAAACCGACGACGGGATGGGCTGGTCGTAGGTTTCAGCCGGTACAGGTCGGAAATCCGCCTGCCGGCTCGCGTACCACGCGCTGCCCTCGGCAAACCCGCTCATGTCGGCGAGGACGTCCCGTCGCAGCGGTGTGAAGCGCGGGTGGGTCTCTTCGAGGACCGTCAGAAGCAGCGCGAAAGAGGCATAGTCGTCGAGGAAACCGGCGGCAGCGCTCGTTGCCCCGCCTATGGACGCGTGCGCGAGCTCTCCGCCCTGATAGTGTCGCCGTGCAATGGCGTCGGCGATCGAGACTGCCTGCTCCACATAGGCGGGTGTATCGAGATATCGCCCGGCGTATGCGAGTCCGATGCCCGCGAGCGCGTTCCAGTGCGTAATGTGTTTCCGGTCGGCCGCCGGCTGCACGCGCCTGCTTCGAATCTCGTGAAGCCTGCGTTCTGCCTCGCGTACGCCCGGTGTGCCGTCCTCCCCGCCGGACCGCAGCAGGTGAATGCGTCCTTCAAAGTTCCCGTCAGCCGGCAGCTCGTAGGCTCGCGAGAAAGCGTGCCATTCATCATCCTGCAGAGCTTCCTGTATCTCGTCCCGCGTCCACAGATAGGTAGCGCCTTCCTCGTGGTCGGTGTCGGCGTCAAGCGCGCTGATATACAGCCCGTCCTCGTGGAAATCACGGTTCAGGCAGGTGGCAATGCCATGGGCGGTGCGCGCGTAATCGTCGCGACCGTAGAGTCTCGCGGCTGCTGCGTATGCCCACAGTAGCATGGCCTGATCGTAGAGCATCTTTTCGAAGTGCGGGATGGTCCACGCCTCGTCGACGCAGTAGCGGAAAAAACCGCCGCCGAGGTGGTCGTGCAGGCCGCGCTGCTGCATCACGTCGAGGATCCGCTGCGTCATGGCATCGGCCGCTTCGGCTGTCTCCTGTGCCGAGGAGTCGAGGTGTGCGAGAATGTCCCTGCTGTACAGCAGCCACAGCAGCGTCGCGTGCGGAGGGAACCGCGGGCCCGGGCCGAACCCCGCGTGTGCCGCATCGAAGCGCGACGACATGGCTCGGATCGGTGTGTCGAAATCGAACGGAGCTGCGGTCCGGTCGGCGAGGTCCGTCAAGGTACCGCCGGTGTTCGGCAGGAGCGTGCCCGGTGTGGCGCGCGGATCGAAGGAGCCGATTTCGGATTCCTTGTCGCGGTAGAACCCGAGCACACGGGCGAGAATGCTCTGAAACCCGGGCATGCCCGCGCGATCGTCGACGGGCGCGTAGGTCATCGCAAAGAATGGACGTTGCGCCGAGGACAGAAACACGTTCAGCGGCCAGCCTCCCTGACCGCGCGTGGCCAGCATGAAGTTCATCATATAGCTGTCGATGTCCGGGCGCTCTTCGCGGTCCACCTTGATGCTGACAAAGTGTTCGTTGAGGAATGCGGCCACCGACGCATCGGAAAACGCTTCGCTTGCCATAACGTGGCACCAGTGGCAGGTCGAGTACCCGACCGACACGAACAGAATGCGGTTGTGCTCGCGCGCATACGCACAGGCCTCGGGCGACCATTCCTGCCAGTGCACGGGGTTGTCTGCGTGCGACTGCAGGTAGGGCGAGATGGCGTTCGAAAGGGTATTACGGGTCGGATCAAAGACAGGTGTGTGTGCCATACAGTACTCCAGAATCAGAATGGGAGGACAAACTCGAACCGCGGCCGCGGTATCGGGTGAATATCCGTCGCGCGGGCCGGAACGAATACCTCGTTCGGAACGGGCATGCCGTTCGTCTCCGCCGCGGAAACAACTTCGGCGGTCACGGAAATCCAGCTGCCCTGTGCGAGCCCGGCCGGCGGGTCTCGCAGCAGGAATCCGACGCGCTCGGCGTGTTCAAGGCAGCACCAGACGACGTCTCGCGCGACCACAAGGCCGTCCGGACCGTTCGCGGCGACGTAGCCCTGAAAGCTGACCGTGCGCCCGGTGTAGCGGTCCGGATACCGGTGCAGGAGTTGCACGACGTCGTAGAAACTGTGCTCGTCGAGCGTGAGGTCACCGGTGTCCGGAAGCGATGTCAGTCGATCGAAGCCGAACTCCTGCGTGTACCGCTCGCTCAGGCGGAGCCCGACCTGCGCCACCTGCAGGCGTACCGACAGATCGGGTTGTCCCGCAAGCCCGACGCCTCCGGGGACAATGACCAGCGGCAGCAGCACGGTGAATACGGCGCTGCGCGCGGCGCGTGCGCGCGGATGCAGAATGCTTCGTATCTCGGATACACCGGCAAGCAGCAGTGCGGCGACGAGAAAGATCACAAGCCCGGCGCCAGCCAGTCCGCCTGGGCTTCCCGCATATAACAGGCTGATGGCGACCGCGTACCCCACCCAGGCGAGCAGGCCGACGGCGTGCGACGCGGGCGTCGCGGAAACGGCCGGGGTTTCCCTCGGGGTCGGCGCGCGGCGCCGGAATACGCCGGATCGAAGCGCGAGCGCTGTCAGCGGAATGGCCGCGGCCACGGGAAAGCCGGTGAGTCCTTCAACCCAGGCTGCTGATGCGAGCGCAACCGGCAGCGACCCGGACAGAAGCGCTCCGGCGGCGACGGCCAGAAGTAGCGCAAGGGGAAGCGTCCTCGCACCGGCGACAACGAGCGCCGGCGGGAGCATGACCTCGGCAGCTGCAAACACGAGTGCAGTCGCACACAGGTACCCCGCGTGCCGGTAGAGCATGTCCGCGAACGACTCGTCCTCCGACTCGTCATCGACAGACCGAGCGACCACCGGTTCGCGACGTCGGGTGCGAAGCATCACCAGCACAACCGATCCGGCGAGCATCACAATGAACCAGTCGGCGCTCCGCGCCGGAAGAAGCATGGCCGACAGCGACGCCGCGACCGCGTTTCGATACCACCCGGAGACGGCAGGACTCCGGCCTGGGGCATTCGTGTCACCACCTCGTTCCGTGTCGAAGAGGAACGCGCGCAGGGCGTCCTTCAGGCGAGCGCTCTGGCTGACGAGGCGTGCTCGAAGCGGCGTCATACGCGCATCGAGGCAGCAAACCGCCCGCAGAAGCAGCGCGAAGAGAATCACCGGTCCGGACGCGAGCCACAGGAACAGCGTCACGACGGTCGCGAAGTGCTGAAACCCCGGCATGCTGACGGGAAGCGGAAATCTGCCGATAGATACAAGAAAGAGAACGGCCAGAAGAGCGAAGCCGGGAAAGAGATGTACGAGTCGCGACGAAGACGGTTGCATGTGGCTGTTCCGGAGTGTACGATATGAAGCGCGTGTCTGGAAACCTCTATGATTTTTCGTAACCGACTGATTCTGTGCGCCGCAGTGCTGTTCCTCGCCGTCGCGGGCAGCCTGACCGCGCACCCCCACGTGTTTATCGACAGCAGGGTCACGCTCCACGTGTCGGGAAACGAGCTGACCCACGTACGGGCTCACTGGACATTCGACCGTTTCTTCACACGCATGGTCATTATGGATTTCAGGCTCGATTCTTCCGGTCCCTTTACCTCGGAGCAGGTTCGGGAGATTGAACACGGCGCGTTCCGGAACCTGGAACACTACGATTTTTACACCTATATCCATGTTGATGGTCGACCCATAGACGCGAACAGTGTCGAGAACTTTCACGCGTCGTTGAACGCCGACGGCAGGCTCGTATACGAGTTTGACATACCCGTCGGCGTCGATGTGCGAAGCCGCAGCCGTCGGGTGGAAATTGCCATGCACGACGAAACCTTTTTTACCGACA
>SKKC01000236.1 GCA_007121695.1 Spirochaetales bacterium
ACGCCTCGTCGCGCTCGCTGGATATGCATATCTCCAACCTGCGAAAGAAGATGCGTATCGTGTCGGCGCCGTCCCCGGGTCCATCAATCGAGGTGAGGCGTGGTGTCGGGTACCGTCTTGTGGAATGGACGTCCGAACAGACACACAGCGAGTAAGCTGTCAATAGCAACGCCTGTGTATATCCTGTGGATAACCGGTGTTTTTGACCGTAGACTTAACAGATTTTAAGTCGTGCCGATTACTCTTTTCCTCCCGATGCGACCAAAAAACCTTTAAATCCATGTATTCAAAGCAGTTACGCCGTTTGACTCAAGACCATTATAAAAAAGTAGACAGAATCTTTTACTGAACCACTCGACATGATCCGTGTTCTGTGTCACTACCCCTGTGGATAACGTGGGGACAAAGCGAACATCTTTGATCTAATTCCCGGTACATTTGATTGTCCATGCACGCGCGCACATGCTACGATCCCAAGGTTGTGAAATCGGCAATCCGATCACTCGTATTCTTTATCCTGCGCGTTCTGGCCCTGCTGCTGTTGACGGGTAGTGGAGTCGCTGTCTTTCGCCTGGTTCTCACGTTTCCGCAGGAGTCACGAATCCCGTTCGCCCTGTTCCCGCTGGTTCTGCTTGACGCGATACGGTTTCTGTTTGTTCCCGTCATCGGGTTCGTGTTCGTAGCAAGCAGCGTCGGCGACCGTTCACCTCACGTGTCCAGGCCGGCTATGTGGCGAGTGTTCATGACAGTCGCCGTTTTCCTGTGCATCACAGCGGTTCTTCCCGGCCTCCGGTACGCGATTGATGCTGCTCCGGTCCCGCAGGGCGCACTCGGGCTACGAGTTCGCGAGCAGACGCTGATCTCCTTCGGTGAACAGACGGTTTTTGTCTCTGAGGTTGACGGTCTCAGTCTGCGAGGCCTGGTTATCTATAATCCAAACGATACCCCTGCGTTAAGCTATATTCCGGATGCCCGGTTCGACCCGTTTCGGGAGCGCATTGTGATTCCCGCTACGAACGAAGAGTTTGCCCTGGCGAGCGCCTCCGACGGCTTTCTCGAAATTCTCGCACCTGGTCCGGTACTCCGTTTCCTGGCCGATACGTTTAGCGGCTTTCTCCGCCTGACTGACACACTGTTCGATCGTGGACTGGTCATGTATCTGCTGCATATCGCAGGTACGGTATCGGTTCTTGTCGCGTTGTCGCTTGTGGCAGGGTGCGGCGCCTGGCCGCTCCCCCGACTTTCGATTTCCGTGCTCCTTGTGGCTCTCCTGCCGGGAACCGCGATATTTCTTTCAGAGACCAGCGGGCATCCGCTGGTCGGGACGGTCTTTACCCAGCAGGCTGCTCCGTATCTCGGCTCGGTTGCCATGATACTTCTTGTTCTGGCCATCGGCGTGCCGGCGTGGATGGGCTGCGCGCTGGCATCCCGGGCGAGCAGGGGGAAATCCGGTGAATAGTCCCACCCGACGCATGATATTCATGCTTGCGATCAGTCTGTCGGCGTATCTTGTGTTCGTTTTCGGGTGGGCCGCGTTTCATATACCTGCGCTCGATCTTGTTCCATCACAGGTCTTTCGATGGGTGCTGACCCGGGTTCTGAACGACTTCGGTCGTATTATACCGCAGGCAGTGGTTCTCGCGATCGCAGTGTGGGCGAGTCTTCTCCTCGACGAGACGGACCTCAGGGAAACCGAAGCCGGGCTTCGAATCGTCAAGACGGTGCTCGTTGTAGCCCTCGTCGTGTCCGGATATCAGGCGACACACGCGCTTCTGATAGGCCCGGGTCTTGAATGGCAGAACCGGGCAGCGGTCGAGCGATCCCGACTCGTGCAGGATCTTCGTACACGTATACAGGACTATACCGGACGCAGAGAGTTCGCGGACGCGCGTCAGGCAGTAGAGCTGCTCGCCCGTGTCGATCCCGGTCTCGAGGCAGAGGTTCGAGCTGCGCGCGCCTTTATAACGGCAGCAGAACGGGAAGAGCGCGAGCGACAGGAGCAGGAAACCCTGCCCGGGGAGCAGAGTGTACATGCGAGGCGTACCCCGTCGGGTAGAACGGCCGTACAGTTCATGCAGGCCGCGCGACTTGCAATGGAACGGGAAGACTACGTGACCGCGCATCTCGAGGCGCGGCGGGCATTCGACATGGATCCCCGCAACATGGCCGCATGGCGTCTGGCAGAGGAAGCATGGAGTCGAATTGCCTCGGGTGATTTTGACGAAGAGGAACTCACCGGGGTTCAGCGAAGCAAGCGGTCCGTGCAGATGCTGATGCAGGCCTCGCGATACGTCGAAGCGTATTACGAGCTTCAGGCCTTTGCCGCCGAGCATCCCGATGATCCCGACCTGCTTCCCCTGCGTGAGGTGCTTGCAGAGCGGCTTGACGGCATTTCGTTCTTCCTCGACGAACTTCAGTCGCTCGATGCCGGCCCGGCTGGTCCGGGGCTGCTATTTGTACAGGAGTCTGATTCTGGAGGGCATGAACTTATCCGGATTGGCGCTACGGTCGGGCAGCCGATTCCCCGCTTCGCAATCGGCGTCGAGGCCCTGTCGCTGGGATCTGACCATCAGCTCGTGTACCACCTGCAGACCGACAGTGCCCGTTTCCATTCGAGCAGCCTGATTCTTCGAGGACTGCACAGAGACGACGAGTCGCTGATACAGCAACCGCGATACATCGTCGGCAGCAGGGACGAGGCACTACAACCGCTTCTTGGTTTGCGCGTTCCTCTGGTTCAACTGGTAGCTGTTTCGCGAGGTCAGAATACGCCGCTGGAGCTGAACGGGTTCGACCTGTACCGCCTTGTAACGGCGAACCCGGATACTGCGCGGTTTGTTCCGGGAATGCAGATCGAGCTTTTCCGGCGCATGGTCTCGCCGGTTACGGTAACATTCGTCTCGCTGGTCATGTTTGCGCTCGCCTACCGCCTGCGCCGACGCGGCGGATCATCGCTCGGTATACGAGGGATTCTGTCGGTCGCGATCCTGCCAGCCCTGATTGTCGGTATTTTCGCGCTTATCGAGCAGGCGCAGGTATCGATCGCGGCGATGCTGATTCTGGTCTCCGGGGCACTCGGCGCAGCGCTTATTCTGGGCTTCATTCAGGTCGTGCTGGTAGCGGTTGGCATTGTCTTCGCGATTCGGGCTGTTGCATGAAACAACAGCGTCGGATGCGGACGGGACCCGGTCGGTTCTGGTATGCGCGCCTCACGCTCGGGATTTCGGGTCTCGTAGGCGGGGTGCCGGGGGGGCTGTTCGGTTTCACCATCGGCGTACTACTGGATCAGCTCATTAGTCGACAGATCTTTCTGGCGTCGGTTCGGCGCATCGTGCTGGGGTGCGAGGTTCCGGACGAGGCGGAGTTGTACGCGCTGATTGCGCTGTTTCTCCGTGAGCATCAGGTGTCGGTCATTCCCGAACAGGAGCAGTCGGCGTACGTGGTGCTGCGGCGCTATCTCGAGACGTGCCTGTGCGTGGTCTGTTCCGGGCCCATCGATCGGGTCGGCATTCTGGTTCATGACGCCCTGTCTTCGATTTCGACCGAATCTCTCTGGAGCACGCTGATACGGGTGAGCCCGCCAGCGAGGTTACGCGGACACAGGGCGCTGATACGTACCGGCGTCTGCGCAGTCGAAGCGGATTCAGACCGGGTCTGGATTCCGGAATGTTCTCCTGTTCTGGGGCTTTCCGGTCCGGCAACCGAGCAGGAGGTTCGAACTGCATTTCGAAGTCTCGCGCTCAGAGTACACCCTGATCAGGCCGACGGGGCGCAGGGAACAGCATGGCCGTATTCTTTCGAGGCGGTACGTGCTTCGTATGAGACCCTGCTTACCCACTTCGGGGCTGTACCCGAAGTCCCAGACTCTGCAGGCGGCCGCACAGATCCTCGTAACCACGCTCAATCTGATAGACGTTGCTGATTACACTCGTTCCCTGAGCACACAGTGCAGCTATAAGCAGCGCCATTCCCGCCCTGACATCCGGCGAGGTAAGCTCCGAACCGCGCAGATCACAGGGCCCCGACACGACTGCCCGGTGCGGGTCGCAGAGAATAATCCGTGCGCCCATGGAGATCAATCGATCGACGAAGTACATACGTGACTCATACATTTTTTCGTGAATAAGTACGGTACCTCGTGCCTGTGTCGCGACGACGATCATGATGCTAATCAGATCAGCGGGAAACCCCGGCCAGGGGGCGTCATCGATTTTCGGCACCATGCCGCCAAAGTCGGTCACTATGTTCATGGGCTGCCCGGACTTGACGAGAATACTGTCTCCGGAGCGCTCCCAGTGGACACCCAGTTTGTTGAATGCGAGCTTCGTCATTTTGAGGTGTTCGACCCCGGCTGACTGAATCTCGATTTCTCCATGCGTCACGGCAGCGAGTCCGATCAGTGAGCCGACTTCCATGAAGTCGGTACCAATGGTGAAGTCGCACCCCCGCAGAGACTCGACACCGGCAATGTGAAGAATATTGCTTCCTATGCCGTGTATCTCGGCGCCCATGGCGATCAGCATATTGCACAGGTCCTGAACGTGCGGCTCGCTCGCGGCGTTCTCAATCGTCGTTTTGCCTTCGGACAGTACGGCCGCCATAATCGCGTTTTCGGTCGCCGTGACGGATGCCTCGTCGAGAAAGAGTTCGTCGCCGACGAGTTTATTTGCGACAAGTTTGTAGACACCGTCGGTATCAAGACGAGCGCCGAGCCCTGTGAGTGCCAGAAAATGCGTGTCGAGTCTTCGCCGTCCGATAACGTCGCCACCGGGAGGGGCAAGCGTGATCCGACCGGTTCGAGCAAGCAGGGGACCGGCAAACAGGATACTCGCTCGGATTCGCCCCGCAAAATCGGCGGGAATTTCCGAAGTTTTTATATCCTGCGTAACGATGCGGTAGGTACCGTGTGACTCATGGGTGACATCGGCACCGAGGTATCTGAGCACCTCGATCATTACCTTGACGTCCTGTATTTCCGGAATGTTTCTGAGTATTACCGGTTCATTCGTCAATAACGCAGCTGCAAGACAGGGCAGGGCGGCGTTCTTGTTGCCGCTTGCCCGAATGGTTCCCTTGGCGGGAAACCCGCCTTCGATCGTGTACTGGTACATAGGCCGCCTTACGGGGTTTTCATGATATGCGTCTGCATCCTACATTCACTTTGCACGCGGGTAAAGACCCGCAGAGGAACTGATATGAACGATAGGGAACATATTGTGGTCATGAAGTTTGGCGGCAGTTCGGTCGCAGATGCATCGTGCATCTCCAGGGTTGCTGACATAGTCGTGGGGAGACACGATACGGATACGGTCTGTGTTGTCGTCTCCGCCATGAAAGGCACGACGGACATGCTTCTGGACGCAGCCGTCCAGGCCGAACGAGGCGATCGCAGCTATATCGAAACGATCGCCACGATTGAACAGCGACATTGTGAGACGGTGAATACCCTGCATGGTGAAACTGTGTCGACGCCGGTTCTGGACACCGTGACAACCATGTTTCAGGAACTGAAAGGCATTCTCCACGGGGTAGAGCTTGTTCGGGAGTGTACCGACAGAACGGCAGATCTTATTGCCGGGTTTGGAGAGCTGCTGTCCATACGAATTCTCGAGTCGGTGCTGCTCGGCCGAAGGTGCCACCCGCATGTCATTGATCCGCGCACATGCATTGTCACGGATCAGCGACACCGGAATGCCCGTGTCAACAGGCCCGTGACCTACGAGCGGCTGCGACAGTGTGTAGAGGCTGCAGACGGTCTGTGTCTCGTGCCCGGGTTTATAGCGGCTACCGTGGATGGGATTACGACAACGCTGGGTCGTAACGGCAGCGATTATACTGCCTCGCTGGTGGCAGCGGCGATCCATGCAGACGAGCTTGAAATATGGACAGACGTCGACGGGGTACTGAGCGCCGACCCGCGCTTCGTCCCGGACGCGTTTCTCGTGCCCGAACTAACCTTCGCCGAAGCCGCCGAGTTATCCTACTTCGGCGCTGAGGTACTGCATCCCTCGACCATGGTGCCTGTTGTCGAACTCGACATTCCGGTTCGCATCAGGAATACCTGGAACCCGACGGGCGGAGGCACTCTCATTACTGCACGGGCACAGTCGCCCTTCGAGATAGCGGGAATCGCAAGCATCGATAACGTGGCGATCATAAACGTTGAAGGCAGCGGAATGGTGGGGATTCCCGGCATCGCTGCGAGACTCTTTACGGCAATCGCCCGGGCACAGGCCAACATCATCATGATTTCACAGGCTTCCAGCGAACACACGGTATGCCTGTGTTTTCGCTCGGACGACGCCATGCAGGCGCTGCAGGAGCTGGAGCGCGAGTTTGCGTCGGAGATCGTGTCCGGCGAAATTGAACGTCCGCAGCTTCAGACCGGAATGGAAATCGTGGCGATTATCGGTGAGGCAATGCGTGGCCACCCCGGTATATCGGGCAGGCTCTTTCAGGCTCTGGGTGACGCGCAGGTGAGCGTCCATGCGATTGCGCAGGGGTCGTCGGAGAGGAATATTTCGTTCATTGTGTCGGATACCGAGCGTGAACGGACCCTGCGGACTGTTCATGGGGCCTTCTTTTCATCGTCTGAAGGGAAGGCGTCATGATCTACCGGTGTGAAAACGGGGAGTCGACAGACAGGCTGGCCGAAGTAATTCGACGCGGTTCTGCGCCCGACGGGGGTCTGTATTACATTTCCGACATTCCGGATGTCTCCGACCTTCTCTACGGTGACAGTGTAGTGTTGCAGTCCGGACACGGCGGGTACAACGACTTCGTCGTGAAAATCCTTGAACGCATGCTGCCGGACGAAGCGCCCGGAATCTCCTGGGGCGAGCTTATCGACAGTGCCTACGACTTTGCTCCGTCCCTCCACGCGTTAGAGTCCGAGTACGTGCTCGAACTGTTTCACGGACCATCCTGCGCGTTCAAGGACTTCGGAGCCCGGTTTCTTGCCAGGTATCTCGAAGCCGATTGCAGGCGGAGGGACGAGAAGCTCGTGATCCTCACAGCAACCAGTGGCGATACCGGAAGCGCCGTCGGGCAGGCATTTGCCGGAAGCGACGCGATCGATGTGGTGATTCTTTTTCCGCGGGGACGTATAAGCCACCTTCAGGAAAAGCAGCTGACTACCATAGGAGGAAACGTTCACGCGATAGAGGTCGACGGCAGCTTTGACGACTGTCAGCGCATGGTGAAGCGTATTTTTGCCGATCAATCCCTGAGTTCAGGCATCAGCCTCAGCAGTGCAAACAGCATAAATCTCGGTCGCCTGATTCCGCAGATGCTTTACTATCTGTATGCCGCAGCACGGCTGTCGGCCGACGGCTGTGACGCGCCGGTGTTCTGTGTCCCGAGCGGAAATTTCGGCAATCTGACGGCCGGTGTCATGGGGTACATGGCTGGAATGCGGGTGTCAGGATTCATTGCGGCTACAAACAGAAACGATGTCGTACCGGAATATCTTCAAAGCGGCCATTTCCAGCCGCGGCCGAGCGTCGAGACAATATCGAACGCCATGGACGTCGGTAGCCCCAGTAACTTTCCGCGTCTCACCCGCCTTTACAGCGACGACTACGCGCGGGTTCGCAGTCACATAGCAGGCTACGCCGTGAGCGACGAGCACACGCGTGAAACAATGCGCACGTACGCCGAGCGGCATGGCTATCTCGCGTGCCCGCATACCGCTGTCGGCCTCGCTGCATCTGCACATCACCGCAATGCAAACCTCGCGCCATCGGAGGCGACCTTCGTTACCCTCGGAACCGCGCATCCCGCGAAGTTTCCCGACATCGTGGAACAGGCGACGCAGGAGACACCCGAGGCTCCCGAACGCCTTTCCCGGGTTCTTCGGCTTCCCTCGCAGGCGGACACAATGGATGCCGATGTCGGGGCACTCGCAACCTGGCTTCGAGAGCGGTTCGGGCGCTAGTCGACGTACAACTGCAGCAGCTTTTTCCCCTCCGAGTCACGGAAGGGATTGGATTCATTCCGGAGAAACTGGCGATACACCTTGCATGCCAGGTAGTAGCCGTCCGGACCGCGCCAGGTGGAACTCAGATCGCACCGGTATACTTCGAGCAGTGCCGGGAACAGCGGTGAACGCATAAGCGCGCGCGTGCGGAATACCGGGAGCTTCGGCAGGGCACCTGGAATCATATGCCAGCGGATCAGCCAGGCAACATCCTCTATTACGGTGTCCGGGAAACCCAGCCCGCGAAGAAAGCGACGTGCATGATGCGCGCCAATTTCGGCATGACGGTGAAACCTGTTTCCATCTTCGGCGGTGCTGTAGGGTTTTCCGCAGTCGTGGAGCAAAAGCGCCAGCGTAATGACCGCATCGCGGCTCTTTCGGTGCACGAAGGTTTCGAGTACGTGCTCCCACACGTTTCCTTCCGGGTGATATTCCTTGCTGTGTTCCGTATCGTTCATGGGCAGGAGCATCGGCCAGTAGGCCTGTATGAAACCCGACTCCATGAGCACCGCGAGACCCCGGTCCGGATGCATTCCTGTTGCCAGCTGCATGAGCAGCGTTCGCTGCTCGAAAACCGTGTACGGCTCGGGCTTCTCGATCCGTGGCAGCAGTTCAGGATTCGATATGGTGAATCCGTAGCGCCCGGCAAGAACCGCCGCTTCGGTAACGATGCGTGTATTGCGCGTAGTTGAATGGCGAAGCTCGCCCTGATTCGTCAGGAACAGCGCTATATCGGTCAGATCGACTGATTTTCGACGAATCAGTTCGTACGCATTTCCCGGATCCAGATAGTGCCTGGTCTGGGCATCCATGCGAAACGAGAGATGCGGCAGGAAGGTGTCCTTACGGTCCGGATCCCGATCGAGGCATCGAATGCAGAGGGTATTCCCTGCCTCGTGCAGCACCGCGTCGATATGGTCCACACCCGGGTATTCAAGATCGTCGGATATCTTTGCGAGGTCGACGAGCGAACCGACAATATCGATATACACAGTGCGTCCGTTGTTCAGTTTGAAGTAGTGGTCGAGCGCGGACGATCCGGCCAGATAGTGCCGTATACCGCGGTCGCGTAGCCGCTCTGTAAGCCTCATGTGATAGTGCTCCGGTGTCAGAAACACGCCTGCGCGAAGCCTGCGTTGCTCTTAAAGTATCGTCCTGCGGGCGTAGCGTCTACGCTCGCTCGAGGCGATGCAGTTCGGCCATCTCCTGAGAGAGCACGCTCAGTACGGCTTTCAGGTCCGGGTCGTCCTCCGGCTCAGGGTGTGTCAGGCGGTATTCGGCGAACACTCTCACACCGCGATGAAAGTCGCGCGCCCGTGAATCAATGGTACGACCCCTGAGTCGCTCGAGAACATCAATACCCTCCGCTAATGCTTCTTTCGACATTGGCGTTCGGGCTGCTATGGCTGTTCTCAGCGCGTGATAATCAAGAAAGTCACGATAGGCCGCGATTCCTCGTGTGCGGTCCGATTCCAGGAGAACGTTTTTGCCCACGCCGGGAATGGACCCATCGTAGTACCACCTGTCGGTTTCCGACACCGCCTCGAGTCGCGCGAGTGCGTCACGGACAAGAGCTGCAGTTTCCTCGCGGATCACCAGCGTTGATCCGCGTGCACGACCGAGACGTTTCGCGAATTTCAGTTCATTGCGCAGGAGGGCAAAGAAATTGTGACTGATCATCCACCCGGGAATGAGTCTGTTGTATCCGTCGGGCGCGTCGGACGGCGTGTCGTCGAGCAGGGTGAGCAGTGAGAAGGGAAACCGGACAGTTTGAGGCCCGGTAATCAGCCCCGTAGCAATGACACTGTAGGGGCTTTCGCGATAGTTGGCGGGAAATTTGACAGCGGTCGCGAGTCCGAAAAACATTCCTTCGCCCGCCACCATTGACTGATCCGGCAGCCGGGAGGTGTGGTTCGAACCAACCTGTGCACCCGAACCGACGTTACCGCGTCCTTCCGGCCACATGCAGGCGATCAGAAGACTCGTGTGGTGTACCCCCACGAGCGGTCCGAGCACGCTGGCTGTGACCTCGCCCTGCGCGACACCGGTGTGTGCACCGAGAACGCTGTCCGTTACCTGTCCGTTCCTGCTGACAGAAGCGCCCGCGAAAAGCATGGACCGTTCGCATCGACCGAAATCTCCGACCCAGGCATCGGCTTCGAGTATGCTCGAACGAATGATGCCTCCGCCGGTACACGAGGCCACAGACGCAGCCGTGCTGCCGAGCAATGTACTCGCTTCGATGCGATACGGGCCTTCGATTATTCGACCGGCGCCGATGTAGCTGCTGTACACCACAGCCCCGCCGCGTACAACGCACCCGGGTCCGGCGAACGCGTGCGTCCTGCCGATGCGCTTCGTAACCTGCTCGACCGCCTCGTCGTGCAGCGAAAGATCACTCACTCCACGCAGCGCCGCAACCGCATCATCCCAACCCATACCTGCGCAGAGGCGGACCTGGTACGGGCTCATCTCGACTGCCGGAGGTATTGCCAGATCATTACCGTAGAGGGACTCGCCTTCGTGCGACATTCGTGCCTGCTCAATGACACAATGCCGAGATAAGCGGTAGCCGCGAATCAGCGAGCAGTTGAGTACCTCGACGCTGTCTTCAATGACAACGTCCCGAAACGTAGAGTGGCGGAGCGAGACCATACTGCCGAGTACGCACCTTCCCGAAAAGTGACACCCCCGAATGCCGGTGAGTACGGCTCCAGGCGCGATGCGCAGCTGATTCCAGTCGTCCGACGTATTGCCCTGTGACTGGAGGCTCCGGATCGTGTCTTCGTCCGGCGCCGCAGCGTTTTTTTCGAACGCGGCATCCGGCTGCTCAAATACAAACGGAAACTGCAGGTCCGGTGTGAGTTTCATGGCTTATTGTACCAGTGCTGCGGTGGATTGGTAAGCGCGTTGGAATAGGCTATGATTAAACGTGTGAGTGAACGCATACTGATCGTGTATCTCAAGACGGGGGGAGGTCATATTTCGGCCGCCCGCGCGCTCGCGTCCGCCCTTGAAGAACGCCCGGGTACTCAGGCGGTGCTCTGTAACCCCATTCAGGATGCGCAGCGGTTCACTCGCTTCTGCGTCGTGAAGTCGTATAACTACATGGCGAGTAAAGGGCGTTTTCTGTGGCCTGCGTTCTATCTTGCGAGTGCGTGGAGCCCGTTACTGACCCTATCGGAGTTTCTGTTCTCACGTTCGGTCTACCGGCAGATTGCACACGCCGTATACGAGCACCAGATTACCCGAATAGTCGTTGTCCACTTTATGTGCCGTCGCCCGGTTCGGATGGCATTGCAGCGTATCGGAGCGAATCATATTCCCGTTATCCAGGTTGTAACCGACCCGTATACTGCGCACCGTGCCTGGTTTCATCGGATGCGTTACCAGTGTGTGGTTTTTTCTTCAAGAGTGTATAACTTCGCGACGCATGTGTGTGGTGTCGATGCCCATCGCATTGTCCGGTTTCCTGTCGTTCTCAGGAAGCAGTTTCAAACCCCGCTGGACGCAGGAACGATCGTTGATCTGAAGAAGCGTTTCGGATTCGATCCGGAAAAACGAATGGTACTTGTCGCTGCAGGCGGGGAAGGATTGTCCAACGGTTCACGAGTGCTGGAGGCTCTCGTGTATTCCGATGCAGACTACGAAATTGCCGTCGTCTGTGATAACTCGACGTCCTTCCAGGCCGAGGCTGCCAGGATAGCGCGGAAGAACCCGAACAGACGGGTTGCAGTCTACGGGTTCACAGAACATATGTATGAACTCATGAACATGGCTGATCTTGTGATCGGAAAGGCGGGGCCTGCAACGGTCATGGAAGTGCTAATTCTGCAAAAACCGCTCGTTCTTACCAGTTACATGTTCGGTCAGGAGAAAGGAAATGTCGAGTTTGTTGTGCGGAATCGTCTCGGCTTTTTTGCGCGAAGCCCCGAAGGGATCCGAGCGATAGTCGATCGAATTCTGACCAGCCCGTTACAGCAGCGCGAACTGCAAAAACGCATTGCTGCCATGGAAATAAAGAATGGCACCGATCCCATAGCCAGGTACATTCTCGGCTATTCCTCAGACACGCCACGAGCGGTATAGTACGTATATCATGTCACGACAGTTTCCCGACACATTCAGCCTTCCGCTTCCGGACGATTTCCATCTGCATCTTCGTCAGGATGAAGCCCTGCTGCGCTACGTACCCGATGCGGCTGCCTCGTTCGGGCGGGTAATCGTCATGCCGAATACGACACCGCCGATACGCGACGAACACTCGCTTTCGAGGTACAGGGAACAAATCATGACGGCCGCCGGCGATGCACCGTGGTTCGTTCCGCTCATGACCTTCAAGATCGCCGAATCGCATACCGCCGATGCTGTCCGACGACTGGCCGAATCGGGCGCAACCGCGGGCAAGCTCTATCCACAGGGAGCAACGACCAATGCCGAGGACGGTGTGTCCGACATCCGCGCCGCGTGGCCGGTGTTTGCCGCCATGGAAGCGCAGGATCTCGTCCTGTGCATTCACGGTGAAGATCCCTCGTCGTTCGTGCTCGACAGGGAAGACGCGTTTCTTCCGATTGTCGACCAGATTGCTTCCGATTTTCCGCGACTTCGCATTGTGCTCGAGCACATTACGACGGCGCGAGCAGTTGATCTGGTGCTGCGTCTACCAGACAACGTCGCGGCAACGATCACCGTGCATCATCTTCTGCTGACCCTCGACGCCATTATTGGCGGCTTCCTGAACCCCCACGTCTTCTGCAAGCCCGTCATGAAGCGTCCTGAAGACCGTGAAGCGCTTGCACGTGCAGCGTGTTCGGATTCACCAAAGTTCTTTTTCGGCTCGGACAGCGCCCCGCATCCGATCGGAGCGAAGGAAAGCAGCTGCGGTTGCGCCGGGGTGTACACCGCTCCGGTGGCAATGCCGCTTCTTATCGATTTCTTCGAGCGCCACGGTACCATGGAGTCGCTTCGTGCATTCTGCTGCGAACGGGGACGAAGGTTTTATCGCGTGCCGCCGAGCGATTATGAAGTGACGTACACTCGTGAGGCGTGGACAGTTCCT
Organism: Spirochaetales bacterium; assembly: GCA_007121695.1. Taxonomy (GTDB): domain Bacteria; phylum Spirochaetota; class Spirochaetia; order DSM-27196; family SKKC01; genus SKKC01. The sequence goes on from SKKC01000236.1 coordinate 13,038, forward strand.
GCCACATATGGTGATGTAGTGCCCCTGAACGCAGGCCGGGCCGTGTCGTGGACTGCGTCGCGTCCGACAATAATATCAGGAGGTTGAACCGTGACGTGCACGATCATACCAGCCATTGACCTGCTCGGCGGACGCTGCGTTCGCCTCCGGCAGGGTGACTACGAAGCGTCGACGGCCTATCGCGACGACCCGCCGGCAGTAGCGGCCGAGTTCGCCGCCGCCGGGGCAACTCGCATACACGTGGTTGACCTCGATGCCGCTCGCGGCAACCCGGGAAACAGAGGTGCGATTTCATCGATTCGCGAATCGTTTCCCGGCGTGCTCGAAGTGGGAGGCGGAATTCGGACAACAGCAGATGTCGACGAGCTTGTCGATAGAGGCGTAGACAGGCTTGTGGTCGGGACCGTGCTTGCCCGCGCCCCCGACGCTGTGTCTGCCATGGTTGCACGTGCTGGCGCGAGGGTAATCGCGGGCATCGATGCGCGGGCCGGGATCGTTCACGTTTCGGGCTGGCTTGAAAACGATGGCCTGAGCGATCAGGAGGCTGCCGAACGCGCGGCCGAACTCGGGTGCATCAGCATCATCTACACGAACATACAGCGCGATGGCACCGGTGCCGGGCCCGACCTCGACCGGTGCCTGCAGATTGCCTCGTGGGCGTCGTTACCCGTCATCGCCAGCGGCGGTGTCGGTACCGCCGACCACGTGCACGCTGCCTGCGAGCACGTTGATCGAGGGGTCGTGGGGGTTATCGCAGGAAAGGCGGTGTACGACGGGAACATCGAGCTCGATCAGCTGTACGCTGTACATCCCCCTGCGTCGGCAGCGACAATGGCCTGGTAGGAGCGCACTATGGACAATCATGAAGACGTACAAACAGAACTCCGGCCCGTGGTAATTACCGACGAGCAGGGCGACGTCATTGATCGCACCGTCATGAACGGCAAGGCCTTCCGGAAGAGTCTCGAGCAGGGAGAACTGTGGACCTATCACGAGCAGACCGGGCGGGTGCTTCCTCCATCCGGGGGACTGCAATTTCTGGAAATGACTGAGGTCGATGGTGAAATCAGGGTCGTGCTCGCAGC
>SKKC01000202.1 GCA_007121695.1 Spirochaetales bacterium
CGCAAGCGGACCTCACACTCGAACGCGCGAGTACATGGCTTAATGTTGATGATACACTCGGGTTCATTGCGCTTCACGGTGCCACGGAGTTCCGGATAAACCGGTATGCGAAGCGGCAAGGAGGAAGGTATCAGTCGCTGTGTGTCGACGAAATCTGCCTTCAGTCCGACAACACCGTGCGGCGCTGCAACCCGAACGAAACGCTCGTTGACGTAGGTTTCGCGGTTCTTTCCGGTGTACGTGCAGAACAGACCCGCGCCACGGCAGGCGGTTCACTACACAGCTCAGACGACCGTATTCGTGGTGTGTGGGTAACAGGCGTCGACGGGAAACGCTACGAACTCTGGGCGAATTTCGGTACGCACGAACAGACCGTTGGAACGGGAGAACAGTCGCTGCAGATAGCTGCGGGCACGGCCATAGTAATAGGAGACACATATGAGCACAGATAACATAAAGCGAATGACTGACATTCCGTTCTCAGACACGCTGGGGCTGGACGTATACCTGCCCGACAGCAGTGTACATTACGGGGCACGCCCCATGATCATGTGGGTACACGGCGGCGGGTTTCGACCTGGCAACGACAAGGCTCAGTCCTACATAGTCGAGTTTTCCACCGAATTTGCGAAACGCGGTTATGTGTGCGTGGCGCCCGATTACCGACTTCGGGATAACCCGAAAGACGACATGCCAGGCACTATTCGGGACGCAGTGCAGGACGTGGACGCCGCCCTTACGTGGGTTCGGGAAGGCGCGGACCAATTCAACATAGATCCCCGGACAGTATATCTTGCAGGAGGCTCTGCGGGAGGAATGACCGTGGTGACCCTGTGCTACACCCGTGTCTGCAGGTTGAATGGGCTCATAAACCTGTGGGGAAGCCCTTCGCCGGAGCTTACCGAATCGTTTACCTTCGAGGAGCGGACGCCGTACTTCTCGGTCCACGGAACTGCGGACGCACTTGTTCCCTACTCGAACGCCCCGACACTTCTGCAGAAGCTTGAAGCACATGGGGTAGACGCAGAACTCATGACCATACCCGACGCCCCGCACACGCCCATGGTACACAAGGACGAGATAATCGAACGGATTCAGTTATTCCTGAAACGCTTCGAGCCAGCCTGACTGGGGGCCCGTGTTCCCGTCCGTGTTCAGCTGCGGTACACCCGGGGTGCTCCGGCCACTGAGCACAATCTGCGCGAGTTCCTGTGTGAGCGTTTCGGCGATCTCCGGATACTGCAGGTACAGGTTGTGCTGTTCTCGAACATCGGCATGCAGGTCGTACAACTGATACGGAGGCGAATCTGCCGGTTCACTCCCCGGTTTGGGATCACTCCACCCGCCCGAACCGGGACACAATTCGAGTTTCCATCGTCCTTTTCGAATGGAGAACGACCCGTCTATCGAATGGTGGACCGTCGCATCACGAAGTGGAACCCCAAGGCTGTCGCCCCGCCATATCGCATAGTTACTGATGCTGTCTTCGGCTGCGTTGTCCGGAATGTCAACGTCCAGAATGTCGGCGACAGTCGCAAACAAGTCCACCAGGCACACCGTCTCGTGTGACACGCGACCAGCGGGAATCTGATCCGGCCAGCGTATCAGAAGCGGAATGCGGTGCCCCCCTTCGTAAATATCCGCCTTGTGTCCGCGGAATATGTAGTTCGGGTTGTGGCCAACCGCTCGCAGTTCATCAAAATCTGCTCGTGGCGAACAGCCATTATCGCTGGTGTAGATCAGAATGGTGTTCTCGCCTATCCCGCATTCCTCGAGCGTTCGCGCAATCTCCCCGACTACATGGTCACACATAAGAACGAAGTCACCATACTCGTTCGTGCCGCTCGCACCCTGGAACGGTTCGGTCGGAAGAATGGGAGTGTGCGGTGCCGGCAAGGGCAGGTACAGGAAGAACGGAGCGTCCTGGCACTGCCGTATGGTTTCCGTCGCCTTACTCAGAAACGTTGGCAGAACCTCTTCGTGGCGGAAGTCAGAGCCAGTAGGGCCTTCCCTCCAGAAGGTTTTCTTTCCTTCGTTTTTCGTTACGCGATCGGGCACCGCCGTTACCCGATCGTTTTCTATGTACACGTAGGGCGGCATATCGAGCGACCCGCTTATACCAAAAAAGTAGTCGAACCCGAAACTCGTTGGACCGTTCTCGATCGGTTGTGCGTAATCCACCCCGTCTGCTGAAGCCTTGTCCTGTGCCCAGTCGAGTCCAAGGTGCCACTTGCCAATACACGCAGTCCTGTATCCTTGAGCCTTGAGCATCGAAGCGACTGTAAGCCTGCCATCTTCTATAAGGTGTTTGTCGTAGCCGAAGAGCACCGACTTCTTCAGGGCAGAGCGCCAGTTATACCGGCCGGTGAGTATGCTGTACCGTGACGGCGTACACACGGCAGAAGACGCATGAGCATCGGTAAACACCATTCCTTCGCGGCCGATGCGGTCAAGATGCTGCGTCGCGATCCTGGAATCCCTGTTCAGACAGGAAATGTCTCCATACCCCATGTCGTCTGCGAGTATGTATACGATGTTCGGTTTACTACTCATTACTCATGCGTCTCCCTGCAACTATTCGCGTCGTGTACTGAACCCATTCTCTCACCGGAACATTGAACTCGAGCAGACCCGTGGGACCAGAATCCCAGAAAGCATAGGGTATCGTTCGTCGAGCGGCAATCACACCCGTTCGCATGGATCGCGCTCGCTATGTTACAATCCCGATCAACCATGAACGACCATACGATACAGCCCGGCAGCAGTTCTGATTTCGCTACTGACGTTCAAAAGGCACTCGACTCTGGACAAACCGTGCGGATCACAGCCGGAACGTACGTAATAACGAAGCCCATTACCCTTCCCTCCGGCGCACGTTTAGTTGCCGATCCGGGAGCGAAAATGAAGCTTGCCGATGCCGTCTGCAGGAACGCGAACGATTATGTGCTGCAAAACGCAAACCCCGAATCGGGCAACAGCGAAATACACGTATCGGGCGGAACATGGGACGGCAACAACCGTGGAAACCCGCGACCCGAAGGCGGGTTGTTTGCAGACGGATACACCGGCGCCATGTTTCATTTCGAGAACGTCCGAGGACTTCACGTGGAGTCCGTGGTTATGCGCAACGCCGAAGCATATCACCTTCGAATGACAGGAGTGAGTGATTTTCTCATAGATGATATTTCATTTGACTCCGACAGGATTCGACACAACAACGACGGTGTACACCTCGGGGGCAACTGCAGCGACGGAGTTATTCGCGATATTCGCGGATTACGGTTTGGTGTCACGGGGGACGATCTTGTCGCGCTCAACGCCGACGATGGCCTTACCCGCAATGAGGTTCGCGGCATGCAGGCAGGCCCGATACGACGTGTCCGTATTGAGAAGCTTCGAGCCACTGGCGTGCATTGCTTTGTACGCCTGTTGAGCGTGCATTCGCCTATAGAAGACATATATATAGAGGACATTGAAGGCACCACACGACATACCGTCATTAACTGCGACGGCTGTCGTGGCTGCCGGGTACAGCTGTTCGACCCGGATGCACCCCCCTTCCCCGACGGAATCGGTACCCTGCGAAACATTACGATCCGGTCGCTCCGTGTAAACACTGCGCTCGAAACGATACCGGGTCAGGCTCCGACGCATGACCCGGTTCCACTCCTTCGTCTGGAAACTCGCTGTGCAAACGTCGTGATCGAGGACGTAACGAGAATCAAAACGGCAGAGGACACATCAGCGATACCGACCTTCGTGGTGGATCACCTCCCGGGAACGATTGTGCATATAGACGGAACCGACACCACCGTGTCAGCCGGAGAGGCGATGCAGTCGTGGGCACCGCGCATCAACCGCATGACGGTCGAGACTCCAGGACTCTGAACGACTGCTTCTCACTTGCGCGCGAGGAATCGTTACCCTATCATTTCGTAGAGGTATCGTGTGGTTCGATCGATGGTCGACGACTTCGGGTATATTCGAAACGAAGTCAGACTTGAGTACATCGCCTCTCCGTTTTTGCCACTCGTTCAG
>SKKC01000135.1 GCA_007121695.1 Spirochaetales bacterium
CCTCGGAAGCTGCCGTGGTCGGTGTCTGGCTTCTCATCATCTACCTTACGCTTGCATTTACAACGGTTTCGAACTCACGTCCGTTCGGAGTCTGGGGGTGGATCGGCGTCGTGCTGTTTCTCGAAGGAAGCTTTATCAACACCTTTTCGGAGTTTCAACGCCTGCGGTTCAGGAAGCGGCCGGAAAACAGAGGTAAGCTCTACACGGGTGGGCTGTTTTCTTTCGCGACGCACGTTAACTACACCGGCGACATCGAATGGGCGATCGGTGCGGCGCTGATTGCGGGCCACTGGGCGGCCGGGGTGATCCCGGTGGCAATGACGGCGATGTTCGTGCTGGTGCACATTCCACGGCTCGATGCGCACCTGGCAGCGAAATACGGACAGGATTTCGAGAGGTACAGGGAGTCCACCGCGAAGCTTATACCCTGGATTTACTGAGTTACCCACCCGACTGGTCAGAGCGGTTTTTCGCCATCCATTCCGTCGCGTAATCGACCATCGGACGCTGTCGCAGGAGTCTGCATTCCGCACGTCCTACCCGGCCGGTGCGGACGTCTGTAATGCCCTCGGCTGGGCTCCGACTTTCGCGCGACCGTTCGTACGCACGACCTATCTCCGGGAAGTCGTCTGAATCCAGGTCGACGTCTTCATACGACGCCCAGACACGCACCCCGTTTCTCATGATCGGAGCGCCCTCTGTCTGAGTACGCTTACCTGACCAGTCTGCCCGGTATTCTGCAAGGTGCATGGATGTGTTGTGCTCGTGCCCGACACCGAGCAGGAGTACCCAGCCGTCGAGGTCGTACAGGCGCGCGAGCGGACTTTCCTCTCCGAAGGTCCACGAAAGGCTGTGACGGTTCGCGATCTGCGCTGCGACCGGACCTTCCGCCGCGAACGATCCGGCCGGGTGTGAGCTCCTGAGCACATTCTTTCCGTCCCGAAACACCTCGGCCGTCGCACCCATGCCGCGAGTCCGCGTGCGATCTGCTTCGTACGCTGGCATGGTGTCCCGTATGGTCTGCCACCACGACTCTGGAACCGGCGGGTTTTCCCACCTGGCCGGATCGGAGAGATCGCCGGAGTGCGTCGGCATGACGATGGTGCCCGACTCACCGACAGCCGCCCGGAGTGCGTGCACCACCGCGTGCGGACCACCGCTCGTCCACCCGAGCGAGGAAAGCGACGCATGCACGAGCACAACCATGCCCTGCGCCAGACCGAGAGCGCGAAGATCCGAGGACAGGCTCTCCACCGTATTGGGTCCGTTCTTCTGCGCGTCTATTGCTTCACGTTCGGTCATTCTGTATCGTCCCTGCCTTTTGCGTGGTACAATGGCAGTATAACAGGGAGCAACACATGGAAAAGCGAACATACGGAAAACACAACGACAGACTTTCGGTAGTGGGATTCGGAGGCATTCTCGTCATGAACGAGACGGCCGAGGAATCGGCGCGTCGGGTCTCATACGCGATCGACCGCGGCGTAAACTACTTTGACGTGGCTCCAAGCTATGGCAACGCCGAAGACATGCTCGGGCCCGCGCTCGAGCCCTACCGCAATAACGTATTTCTCGCGTGTAAAACCAATATTCGCACCGCGGAAGCCGCCGAGACCGAGTTTCACGAGTCGCTTGCTAAACTTCGTACCGACCACTTCGATCTGTACCAGCTGCACGGTGTTCAGACACAGGAAGAGGTCGACGTGCTTCTCTCGGACGAGGGCACCCTCGAGTTCGTACAGAACATGCAGCGCGAAGGAAAGATCCGATACATCGGCTTTTCCGCCCACAACGAAGACGCTGCGATCCGGCTGCTCGATGCCTTCCCCTTCGACTCGGTACTTTTTCCGGTAAACTGGGCGACATGGTACGGCGGCGAGTTCGGACCGCGTCTTGTGGAAGCCGCACAGAAACGCGAGGCGGCCGTTCTGGCCCTGAAAGCTCTCGCCTGGCGGCGCTGGGAAGAAGACGAAGAGCGTCACTGGAACAAGACCTGGTACCGCCCCGTAGACACCGCCGAGCAGGCCGAGCGCTTCCTGCGCTTTACGCTTTCGCGCCCGGTCACCTCTGCGGTAAGCCCCGGCCACATCGAGCACTTCCAGTGGGCCTGCGACGCGGCCGACCGCTTTACCCCGCTGTCGGAGGACGAGGAAGCAGCGCTCGAGGCGGAAGCGCGCGAGCTGAAGGCTCCGGTATTCAGTAAAACGGTCACGTCTATCTGAAGCAACCAGCCTCACCACCACAGCGCCTGGAAGCCCAGGCCTGTGCTTCCATACCAGCCTTCAGCCGGGTCATAGCGCAGCGTTCCCAGGACGGAGAGCGCAAACAACTCTTCGGGGAAGGTCCGGTGCAGCTCGAGACCCGCAGAGGCTGGCCAGTCCGGACCCGGGGGCGCCCCGACCGGGCGCACGCGCAGTGCCCCGGAGGCGGCGATAGTCGTGGCCCCGAGGTCGAGCACCGCGGCCGCCCGCCCGTAGCCGAACACGGGGACAGCAGAGCCGAAACCCGCGTCCGGCGCGGCGGCGACGGTGTCGGCGGGCGCGACCGAGATTTCCGGTGTCAGGCCAAGCGTCAGCGGGCCGATACGCGTTGAAAGCGGAACTGCCACACCCGCTCCGGTGGCATTCTCGAAATGATCAATCGCGTTTATTTCCGACAAGGTCGCCCTGAGCATAATTGAGCCGGATGCGCCCGGGGTGTGATACAGCGGCAGAGACCACGACGCTGAAACGTGGCCTCCAGAGGCAGCCGCAAGGTCCTGCGGTCCGCGAAGGATAGCTCCCGCGGCAAACACGACTTCCTGGCGATGGCCGACTCCCAGCCGTAACGAGGCCAGAACGGGTGAGAGAAACATTCCGCCTGAACCGTGCGCAAGCCCTGTCAACGCGATCTGATTCGTACCGCGCGGAAACGACGCCGGAAGGGGCGAAAAGAGGGTTCCGGCGGCCGAACCGAACACGGGTCTGAGACGCCGGGAAATGCCGCTGTCAACGGTCAGTGAGGTCGTCTCCCGCGTTCCATCCTCGGCGGTCAGAATGAAGCGGTACCTACCGTCCGGCACCGGGCGACCACCCTGGTCGCGACCGTTCCATGCAAGCGTCGTCACCGCCCGCGAAAAAGATACCGGAACCGGCCCTGCTACCTCGCGGCCGCCCACGTCGGTGACGCGATATTCACCACGCCCCGGAGCCGAAACGACGACGCGCACCGAGCCGGAGCCGAGACGGCCGGGGTCGTCGGGCGAGAAGTGCGTCGTCCGGGGCGAGACCGACTGCACCCGGAATGCTGCGGGCTTGAGCGTTATCGAGAGGGTGGAGGTCCGGTTCTCCTGTACCACAACCGTCTGCTGCACAGGTTCGTAGCCGAACGCGCTGATACTGAGCGGGTAGGTGCCGACGCGCAGCTCCTGCGTGGTACCAGTCTGAAGCTGGCGAAACCCGTGGCGCACCTCCGCTTCGCGCGGTTGAACGTCTATCCTGAGCCTGCCGGTAATCTCCTGAAGCTCAAGTCTGACCTCCTGTGCGGTGCCTTCGGTGTACGAGACGGTAACCTGCGCGGGTCTGTACCCCTCGCGTTCGGCGTAGATCTGGTATCGACCAGAAGGCAGTTCGAGCCGCATGGGTGATCGCCCCTGGCGACGTCCGTTTACGAAGACCTCTGCGCCATGCGGCGAGGTCCGAATGGTCAATCCAGGCTGCACCTCATCTGACCCGTCCGGTTCATCATCAGCCTGAGAATCTCCGGATTGTCTGCCGGAAGCTCCCGCCCGGGCTTCGCTCTCGAACAGGGAGCCTGAACCCGTTGCGCATCCAGACAGAACGACGACCAGAAGCAACAGCGATAGAGCACGCATGAACACTATTCTATCACGGAGGGAGCGTTCGTCCTGAACAGCATGCCAGGAGCCGAACCAGACCACTGAATCGGCTCCCGGACGTCACTTCTTCCTTACACGAGATCGAAGCGGTCGGCGTTCATGACCTTCGTCCACGCCGCGACGAAATCGTTCACGAACTTTTCTTTCGCGTCG
>SKKC01000329.1 GCA_007121695.1 Spirochaetales bacterium
CGAGAAACGGCACAGCGATCAGCGGCAGGCCGCTTCGCAGAAGCGTTGCAACCGCTTTCGACAGAAGCAGCCGGGCACTGCGAACCGCAATATCTTCGTGGGTCATTATTTTGTGGTCGTGGTAGTACCTGCTGTACAGCCTGGCGACATCGTACAGATGTCCGGCTACGAGTGTCGGGTTGTAATCGCTCGCCGCCTGCGCGACAACCGAGGGAAACTCTGCGAACAGCCGAACAAGCTCCCATTCTTCGTCGAGCGAGAGGACGGAGAAATCGATGTCTGCATCCGGAAGCAGGGCAACGTCGGCACTCTTGCGAATCATGCTCGAAATCCGTGCCCCGACGTACTGCAGATACGGGCCGGTATTTCCGGTAAAACTGATCGACTCGGCAGGGTCGAAGACCATGTCCTTATTCGGGTTAACCATAAGGAGGTAGTAATGCAGTGCTCCGAGCGCAATCTTCCGGCTGGTCTCGCTAATCGAGTCCTCGGATTCGACTCGCCCCTTCGACTCGATTTCCGTACGCGCAAGGTGCATCAGCTGCGCAATAAGGTCATCAGCATCGACCACCGTGCCTTCACGGCTCTTCATCCGCCCGCTCGGAAGATTAACCATTCCGTATGACAGGTGGTACAGGTTCTCGGCCCAGGGAAACCCGAGGCGTTTCAGCACCTCGAACAGCACCTGGAAGTGATACCGCTGCTCGCTCGCGACAACGTAGACCAGTCGGTGAAAATCCCAGTCCCCGTGACGTGCAATGGCGGTGCCGATGTCCTGTGTAATGTAGAGGCTCGTGCCGTCGCCGCGCAAAAGGACCTTTTTATCGAGGCCAACGTCTTCGAGATCCACCCACACAGCCCCATCCTCTTCGCGATAAAACACGCCGGAATCGACGCCCGCAAGTATCTCCTGCCGCCCGGACTTATAGGTCTCGCTTTCAAAATACACCGTATCGAAATGTATGTCGGTCATCTGATACGTTGCTTCTATGCCCGAAATAGTCCACTCGTTCATCTGCTTCCAGAGCGCGATCACGTCCGGGTCGCCCTGCTCCCACCGACGAAGCAGGTCTGATGCGCGATTGTCCGCCTCGGGGTCCTCTATCGAGAGCTTCTGATACTCCACATACCAGTCACCGACGAAGTGGTCGCTTTTCCGACCGGCAGACTCCGGTGTACTGCCATTTCCCCGCTCGAGATACGCGAGCATGCTTTTACAGATGTGTATACCACGATTGTTAATGAGATTTACCTGACGGACGTCTGCACCGGCTGCCTGGAGGATGCGGCTGACACTCTCGCCAAGAGCGTCATTTCGCAAGTGCCCGAGGTGCAGGGGTTTATTCGTGTTCGGGCAGCTGAACTCGACCATGATCCGCTGTCCAGCCAGTGTTTCCGAATGCCCCCAGGTGTTACCCGATGCCTCGGGGCTCGTGAGGTACCGCCGCATTTCCTCCGCCCGATCGAACCGGATATTCAGATACGGACCCGCAACGCTGACATGCTCGCTGTCATTGAGCATGCGAGCCACGTCTGAGGCGATCGAGGGGGGAGAAACGCGAAACGCTTTCGCAAAGGGAAACATGGGAAACGCGAGGTCCCCAAGCTGCCTGTTCGGAGGAACTTCGGCAGACGGCATGCGATCCGCTATGGTGTCCGAAATACCCCGTTCGCGGGCGAGCGCCTCGAGCGCTTCAATTACTCGTGTGGTCCAGTTTTTTTTCGTTTCAGTCATATGTAGAGAGCGATTATCGCCGGAAAGGGCCGGCAACCGCAAGCATTCGGACAAAGCGATCCGCGCCGTCGCGCCGGTAGCTGCCAAGCTCTGCGTTGCTGAAGGTGCAGGAACGGACAACCCGCACGTGCGCTACCCCGATATCTCGCAGGATTCCAAGATTTGCGGTTTCAAGGTCCAGATACCACTGGCCATTCCGTGTGACCACTGCGGTATCGCCGAAGGCAGCTGCGTAGCCTTCTGCGCGTTCCGCCGGAACCGCGTACGCTTCAACCGAGATCGCGGGCCCCAGCACCACACGCAGCTGTTCCGGACCTGTGTCGAGCCTCGAGCATATGCCATGTATCGCGTCCGCAACGATACCGGTTCCTTTCCATCCGCTGTGCAGGATCGCTGCAGTCCCGCTTTCGGCATGTTCAACGAATACCGGCATGCAGTCTGCCACCGTCACTCCTGCCCAGCATGAGTCCCGGTCAAACATGATCCCGTCGCCGTACGGAATGGTCCCGGAGGACCGATCCCCGATCGGGGGGATCCTGAACCAGTCTATCACCGTCCTGCTATGAACCTGGCGTACCATGCGAAAATCCGCGGGATCGACGCCGACTGAACGGAGAGCCGTATCGCGATTCCCGGATGCCTCGCCGGAAGGCCCCATGTCTCCTGCTGCCTGCAGAAAGAGCCAGAAGCCGTCCGCCAGTTCGACACAGTCTGGTCGCGGACGGAACAGCGAGTCAAATGCAGCGTGCGTTACGTTCATGAACCGGTATCCTGCATGCTCTCAAGATCAAACAGTCCTGCGGTAATCTCTTCCGCGGCCTTGCAGCTCACGAGAACAGAGTCCAGTTTTTTACGGTACTGTTCACTGTTTCGTCCATCTATCGAGTTCATATTGGAAAGCGTATCGTACGGACCGCCGACTTCTCCGTACAGGATCCCGTTGAGTATCGCTGTGACGCTCCGCAGACTCGAAATCGAATCGGTTGCAATCTGCGCGGCGGTTTTGTGGATCAGAGCAAGAACTTTCCGGCGCTCGACCATTCGTTTCTGCGGATCGGGATAATCCTGTGAAACGCGTCGAAGCATTAAGCCTGTGGTTCCTTCGGCTGACACATCACGCTGCAGCCGCCGGATCCGGCCGGGAATGGCGCGCATGGTTTCAAACGCGTCGTTGAACTCGCTTCGGTTTGCATCCTTGTAGAACTGCCCGTGTACCTGCAACAGACGAAGGGGGCCCTGTACCTCCGTCTCGAACAGGCTCGAGAAGAAGCTCTTCAGAAAACCCATGGTCCCAGCATACTGGCCCGGGGTATCATCCTGCAGACCCGGAAAGGCATGCATAAGCCGAACCTCCGTATGACACAGGTCCGACGCCCGCTTCAGGAAGGCCATTCGGCGCTGCCGCACGACAAACTCCCGGTGCGAGGTATCTATGTGGGCATGCCAGTATTTCTTGATGGTCGCAAACCAGTCTTCGCCACCGCCGGCGTGCTCCGGAGTATAGGAAAGGGAGTTTTCGGCGACCCGCATCAGTGAAACGAGTGGCACCGTACGACCGAACTCGGCAATAACTCCGAGCGCGTGTGTCATTGACTGTACTCTGTAGGTGGCGGTCTCACTATCGTGATTCCCTTCGTCCGGGACGCCTTCCGCATCGTCCAGACGCAGCCATGAAAACAGAGCCCTCGTCATGAGTTCGCCTGGCGGGACCCTGAGCCCCTGGAACAGGACCGCAAGGCGTTCGAGATATCCTGCAACCGCCTTGAGTGGCGGACTCTCAACCTCGGTTCCGTGTTTCGAGTGAAAGAGCGCGAAAAACCGCGCAAACTCAAAGGCGGCGAGCTCGCGCACGTTATCGATGTAGCGGGCACTCACATACATGCGCGTGCGCACATCGGAGGGTACCGACTGCAGTACGTCCTCGAGGCGGTTCTCCATGTGGCGTTTCACATCTGCTTCGCTGAAATCCTGGTGCTCGGACGCCACATCGTCGGGATTCATCTCCGTGTCGAATACGGTACGGCACTCATAGTGCTCAAAGCCGAGCAACACCGACAGGAACTCCCCTTTCTGCGTTCCGGTGATTGGTCCCAGAAGCGTTCTGCAGGTCCGTGCCGCCGATTCCAGATCGCGCACCCGGTTATACAATCCTGGGAGTGCAAGTCGATCGGCCACGGAGATGAGCCCTGGTGCGGCACGATCAACCCGCCGTGCCAGATCGCGCAGCATATCGTGTTCGTACAGCTCGAGCGGTGAAGCCCCCCGGAAAAAGGACCGAATCAGAAGCCAGATA
>SKKC01000211.1 GCA_007121695.1 Spirochaetales bacterium
CCTGCCATTGAAACTATCTACGAAGACATCTACGTCTGACATGTTCGAACATGCACCGCTCGCGGCACAATACGTTGTGGGCGGGCTTTTGTCATATATAACTGAGGAGAAACAAAATAATGGCTGAAATTGCGATTCGAGATGCGCTGAATCAGGCGATAGATGAAGAAATGGCCCGTGATGAAACGGTCATGATAATGGGCGAGGAAGTCGCGGAGTACGAAGGCGCGTACAAGGTCACGCGCGGGTTGTGGAAAAAGTACGGGAGCCCGCGCGTACTCGATACGCCGATTACCGAAAACGGGTTCACGGGCGTGGGTATCGGTGCAGCGCTTGTCGGTTTACGACCCATAGTTGAATGGATGACGTTCAACTTCTCCATCCAGGCGCTCGATCAGGTAATTAACAACGCCGCCAAAATGCGACACATGTCGGGTGGTCAGCTTAAGGTGCCTATTGTATTCAGGGGCCCGAACGGGCCGGCGGAATACCTGAGCTCTCAGCATAGCCAGGCGATACAGAGTTTTTATGCTCACATCCCCGGTCTCAAGGTTGTAGCACCGTCGACCCCGTACGACGCAAAGGGCCTTCTGAAAACCGCCATACGCGACGACAACCCGGTTGTGTTCATGGAAGCGGAGATGTTTTACGCGTGGACTGGTGAAGTGCCGGAAGAAGAGTATACCGTTCCCTTTGGCAAGGCAGCTGTACGCCGTGAAGGCGACGACGTAACGCTCATCAGTTTTTCGCGGCCAATGCATCTTCTTGAAAAGGCAGCAGATGAGCTTGCGTCGCAGGGCATTAACGCCGAAGTCATCGATCTTCGATCTCTCAGACCGCTTGACGAAGAAACCATTTATGCAAGCGTGCGCAAGACAAACCGGGTTGTTGTTCTCGACGACGCATGGCCGGTCGCCAGCTTTGGCGCCTATGTCGGGTGGCTCATTTCGAAGAACTGTTTCGATGAGCTCGACGCGCAGGTAGAGCTGGTGCACGCCGAAGACGTACCTATGCCGTACAATCATAACCTTGAACTGGCTGTGCAGGTTTCGACCGAAAAGGTCATACACGCAGCGAAACGCGTTCTATACATGGAGTAGACCTATGGCAGAAAAAGTAATGATGATAGCACTCTCGCCCACGATGGAAGATGGAAGTATCGTGAGCTGGAGCAAGCAGGAGGGCGATTCCGTTTCTGCCGGTGACGTCCTGTGTGAAGTGGAAACCGACAAGGCAACGATGGACTACGAGTCCACGCAGGAAGGCACCATCCTGAAGATCGTGAAGGGTGAAGGGACAAGCGCCAGGGTTGGCGAGACAATTGCGATCATCGGAGAAGAGGGCGAGGACATAAGTGGCCTCGAGGAAGACGAAGCAGCCTCGGGTGACAGTTCGAGCGAGCCCGAAGCTTCGACGGAGGATTCGTCCGAGGAACAGGCCTCGAAATCAAAACCTGCCCCAAAAACCGATGCAGATACCGAACAGCCCGCTGCAACAGCGGCGAAAGAGACAGCTCGGGGTCAGAGCGGGATCGTGAAGGCTTCGCCTCTCGCGCGGAAAATCGCATCAGACAAGGGAATTGATATTTCGCAGGTCTCCGGGACCGGTCCGGGAGGACGGGTTGTAAAGGCCGACGTCGAGTCCTTCAAGGGCGCGGAAGCAGCACCGTCCGGCGCGAGAGCCGCGGCTTCTGTTGCCGTCTCTGCGCCAGCGGAAGACCGTACCGTCCCGGTTACGCGAATGCGGGCGACGATTGCGAAGCGTCTTTCGGAGAGCAAGTTCGGAGCTCCGCACTTTTATCTGAAATTGTCGGTCGACATGACGGGCATAATGGAAGCTCGTGCACGACTGAATAAAGAGCTGCCGGAGAAAGTCGGGCTGAATGCGTTTATCATGAAGTTTACGGCCGAGGCCCTGAAACGCCACCCCTCGGTCAACGCCAGCTGGAATGGCGACACGATTACCGAATTCGGTAGTGTCGATATCGGTCTGGCTGTCGAAATGAAATCCGGCGGTCTGATAACTCCGGTGGTACGAAACTGCGGAAGCAAGGGTATCGTCCAGATAGATAACGAACTGAAAGATCTCATAGCCCGCGCGCGCGACGGAGGCTTGAAACCCGAAGAGTACGGCGGTGCGACATTCAGCATAAGTAACCTTGGCAGTTTTGGCATCGAAGAGTTTACGGCTATTATCAATCCTCCCGGGAGCGCGATCCTCGCACTCGGCACGACCAGAAAGACCGCTGTATTTGACGACAAGGATGTCATGACAGTCGTCCCTGTCATGAAAATGACCTTGAGCTGCGATCACAGAGTCGTAGACGGAGCGAGTGGCGCGCGTTTTCTGAGTGATCTCCAGAAAATGATGGAAGATCCTGCGCGCGCTCTGTATTGAAGCTGGAGGTAGCATCAATGGCAACAAAAGCAGATTACGATGTTCTCGTTATAGGTGCGGGTCCCGGCGGCTACGTCGCCGCAATTCGCGCATCGCAGCTGGGTCTCAAAGCCGCGATAGTCGAACGCGACAAGGCTGGCGGGGTATGTCTGAATATCGGATGTATTCCCTCGAAGGCGCTTATCCATCATGCGGAAACATTCATGCACCGCACGGATCTCGAAGATTTTGGCGTTACGGTGGACGTATCGAAGTTCAACTACGAGAAGGTGTACGACCGCAGCCGCTCTGCTGCAGACACGCTGAGTAAGGGCGTAAGCGGCCTGATCAAGCGGAACAAGATCGATTACATAGACGGGCACGCACGGTTTCGTTCAAAGGATACCGTGGAGATTCAGGACAAAGACGGCAAGTCCCGGACGGTGCGTGCGTCGAATATCATTATTGCGACAGGTGGGCGTCCTCGCGAGCTGCCGGGATTCGAGTTTGACGAAAAGCGCATCCTTTCGAGTACGGGCCTTTTGTACCTGAAAAAGCTTCCGAAATCGCTTATCGTTATGGGCGGTGGGTACATAGGCATGGAGTTCGCCTATGTCATGAACGCATTCGGCGTCGACGTTACTGTTGTCGAGATGCTTCCGCGCATCCTTCCTGCATCCGACGACGAAGTGGTAAAGGTTGTACAGAAAGCCTTCGAAAAACGCGGTGTCACGTTCATGACCGAAACAAAGGTGGAATCGCTCGATTCGTCAGGAAAAAACCTGAAACTCAAGGTTTCCGGAAAGTCAGGTTCATCGACTCTGGAAGCCGAGTCACTGCTGGTTGCAGTCGGTCGTGTGCCGAACACCGAAGATCTGGGTCTCGAAAACGTAGGAATCAGAACCGAGAAGGGGATGATTCCCGTCAAGGATTATTACAGCACGGGAATAAAGGGCGTGTACGCAATAGGAGACGTTGTTGGCACGCCGCCTCTCGCTCACGTTGCCTCGAAAGAGGGTGAGATCGTGGCCGAGCACATTGCCGGTCACCAGACGCAGCCGACGATAGACCCGGATGAAATACCGGCTGCTGTATATTCCGAGCCGCAGGTCGCAAGTTTTGGTCCGACAGAGGATCAGGCGAAGGAAAGGGGACTATCGTATAAAAAGGCGGTTTTTCCGTACCGGGGTGCCGGGAAGACGGTCGCAGTTGAACAGTCCGAGGGAATGGTCAAGATTCTCTATCACGAAAAAACCCACGAAGTCTTTTCTGCGCACATCGTTGGTGCTGACGCGTCCGAACTGATACACGAGCTTCTACTGGCGAAAAAAGCAGAGCTGCTGCCGGAAGACGTCGCTACAATGATACACGCGCATCCCACGGTTTCGGAGGCTGTCATGGAAGCAGCACGCGCTGCCGAGGGTTGGGCAATACACGCGTAACTTCGGAATGCGACCCACCACTTCCCGGTGGGTCGCGTACCTGATACTATATCCCCACTTCAATGCCTGAACGGAACGTAAGCTCGACACTTCTTCTGATCCTCGTCGTAATCGCTGTTGGCGCGGTTCTGTATCTTACGGCGGGGATTGTGCTGCAGCTCGTGATCGCAGTTCTTCTCAGTTATGTGCTGAGTCCTATCGTGGATTA
>SKKC01000348.1 GCA_007121695.1 Spirochaetales bacterium
AACGTACCCGTGGAACATGGGCGGCAAGGGCAGGAGCCCCCACGAGAGCATGAGCAGCGCAGCCAGAATAAACAGCACGAATGCCGCGAGCAGCACCCGACGTTTACCGAGTCTGGCGGCGACTATGCCAATGGGAACGTAAAACACGAAACTCGCGAGAAACATGACCAGCAGAAACCCGCTCGCAGCAGCCCCGTCGAGCCCGAGCAGCATAATCACGTAGAAACTGATTCCTGTCTGTACAAAGGTAATCGCCAGCCAGTAGCTCAGGTCGGACAGCACGAAATACCGGAAGTTACGGTTCGCGAGTGCGGTCCGGAGAGAATCGAGTAACGGCTCGCTGTTCACCCTGTGCTCACAGTATTTCCGCTCGTCGACCAGAAACACCGGGAGCAGCATCAGCAGCAGCGAAACAGCCGCGAATACCCCGAGCGTAAGCTGAAGCGCCTGTTGCGGTGTGGCGAAGTTTTCGAATACCGCCTGCAGAAGGTACACCTGGCTGCCGGTCATGAAGCCGAGCGCCCACGTAATCGAGATCATGGTCGACAGCTGCAGGCGTTCCTCCGGGGAATGCCCGAGTTCGCTCATGAGCGCAAAGTAGGGGGTCACATACATGGTCATGAAGAGGTAGAATAGAAATGACATTACGAACAGCCATGCGATGTTCATGAATCCAGGTCCTGCTGCTGGTGGTGTGAAAACAAGCACCCCGAGGACTGCAAAGGGCGCAGCGCCTGTGGCCATGAAACTTCGTCGACGTCCGAATCGGGAGTGCGATCGGTCGGAAAGACCGGCGAGAAGCGGGTCGGTTATTCCGTCGAAGAGGCGTCCGCCTGCGGTTACAATGCCGAGTGCGG
This sequence comes from Spirochaetales bacterium, assembly GCA_007121695.1. Classification (GTDB taxonomy): domain Bacteria; phylum Spirochaetota; class Spirochaetia; order DSM-27196; family SKKC01; genus SKKC01. The sequence goes on from SKKC01000348.1 coordinate 858, forward strand.
CCGCAGACCCGATGTAGAGCGGAAACAGCCGTCCACCGCCGGCAGTGGTGGGCGGATTGTAGAAGTAGTTGATGAGGTTCAGAACGCCATAGGACGCGAGCGACCACCCGAGCTGGCCGAGCGCGAAGCAGATCTTGCGCCACATCGGCAGCGTGGGAGGAAGGGTCTGTGAGCTGTGTGCGTGGTTTTGCATAGCAGGGGCAGTGTATGCGGTGCCTCGGATCTTGTCATGTATTTTTCGCATACGGTCAGGAGGTGTGGGAATGGGGCATGCAGCACCCGAATCGGACCTTATCCCGGAGGTACTCGCAGCGCGGCGGGTTTTGCTGGAGCGCGGTTCGCTCCCGGAAAAGATTGTCCGTGCCTTTGCGGGTGTCGGCGAAGCGCTCAAGGTCGATCGTGTCTATCTGTTCGGTCTGTCGGTCGACGACGATCTTGTGCTCTGCGCGTCGCAGCTTCACGAGTGGTGCGCACCCGGGGTGGAACCTCAGGCGGACAATCCCGATCTGCAGGACATACCGCTGCACGATGCGGGGTATACGCGTTGGGTCGACTCGTTTCAGGCCTACCGGCCCATACATGGCCCTGTCGATACCTTCCCCGATTCGGAGCGTGCAATACTCGAATCGCAGGGAATACAGTCGCTGCTGGTGCTTCCCGTGTTCGCGGGTGGAGCTCTGTTCGGGTTTGTAGGATTCGACGACTGCTCGTTCCGGCGGACCTGGTCGAATCGCGAGCGTTCGGCCCTTTTTATTCTGACGATTACGCTCGGATGGGTGTTTACCGAACTCTCGAACCACCAGGCTGATCGCGCAGTCAGCAATGCAATTTCGTTCATAGATAAAATGATGAATGTCCAGGCCCTTGCGCTCTCTGCTGTGCCGGGATACGTGTACGCTGACCGCAGCGCGGCGCGACTCGCTGCGGCTACCGAAGTGCATCGCCTGCTTGCCGAAACTGCGCTCGAGGGCTGTATCGACGCAGATGATCTGCTGCAACGGCTGCGACCGCACTTTGAACGGGTTCTGCGGCAGGCCGGATCGAGCAGTGAAGGCCTGCGGCTTCAGTCGCCCGACGTTGTCCTGAACGTGACCGAGGCAGTGTGGATCACGCTCATTGCGACTGAAGTTGCTTCCTCGTGTGCAGCGGGAGGCTCCCTGCACGGTGACCAGTCGCTTTCCATTGGCTTGAGTCAACTGGAGGATTCGGTCGAGTTCGTGATCCGACTGGACTCGAATGTGCCGGCGGGCGAGGAGCCTTCCTGCGGTCTCGACGCCATGGCGCGCATGATGGTCCGGAGTCTGACCGGTGAGCTTGGGGGGAACCACAGTGCTCCCGACGACGCGCAGACATTCGTTCGGGTCAGATACCCCCGGCGGTGCCCGTAAAAAGCGGTATTTTTATTGGCTCAACGTTCACAATAAACTATAAATCGACACAAAAAAATGCTACACTCCAGTACAGTTCCGGAGGCATGCCCCGGTTTATAGGAGAGGTACCATGAGCACTATTCTGTCAGTTTCCCGACCGGCACAGGTCATGCAGTGGCGAACCTGTGCAGTCGTTGCGTCAGTGGCGTTTTTCGTCCCCTTTACCCTTGGGGGGCCTCAGGTTCTTGTGGGTACGATCGTGAATGCTGCCCTGATATACGCAGCTCTTCACGGGCGCCTCAGACACGCGCTGCCGATAGTGCTGCTTCCGGGTCTCGCCGTTCTGTCGCGCGGAGTTCTCTTCGGCAGTCTGACCCCCGTACTGAGCATCCTGTTGCCGTATATCTGGCTTGGAAACCTTCTGCTTGTCGCCTGTATACAGTTTCTGAACCGCGGCGAGCGCTCGGCCGTTGTCGCCGTCATTGCAGCCTGCGTCGCCAAAACCCTCGTTCTTTATGCCTCGGCATGGACGCTCGCACAGGCAGGGCTGGTTCCTTCGGTCATGGTGCGCTCCATGGGGGGGATGCAGCTGCTGACAGCGCTCGCGGGGGCAGCGGTTGTACTGGTATTCACAAAGTCGTACGACAGGCGCCGGGGGGATCAGGGCTTAGGCCGGTTCATCGAATTCAAGCTCGACTGACGTTCCCGATTCGGTTCGGATCGACAGCTCGGCGTTGATCTGCTCGCTCAGCGAGCGTATCAGCGTCAGACCGAACCCGTCGCGGGAGTGTTCAGTGAAACCACGGCCGTTGTCCTGTATGCTCAGCTTCAGCCTGCCGTGTCCGGTATTCTGCAGTCTCACACCGATACGGCGTGTGCCGTGCGAGTCGAACGCGTATTTCATGGCGTTGGTAACACTCTCGTTTATTATGAGTGCCAGGGCAGACATGATACCGCTGTCGATATGCACCGGGTCTACACGTACATCGAGTTCGACTGATCCGTCCTGTGCCAGTCCGCCCACGACCTGGGGAAGCAGACGGTGCAGATAGGCGTCCGCCTTGACACGCGTGGTTCCTCCCGCGGGTTCGAGCTCCTGGTACAGCAACAGAACTGCTCGCACGCGGTTTTGCGCAGCCTCGAGCGATTGTCGGGTTTCCGCGCTTGTCGCGGTCGATCGCTGCAGTTCGAGCAGGCTCAGGACTGTCGCCATATTGTTCTTGACCCGGTGTGCGAGTTCCTGCAACCGGAGATCCGACTGGCTCAGTTCGTCCTGTAACCGCAGCTCCCGTTCTCGCTGACGGGTCACATCCACCATATGCCCATCGAATCGAAACGCGTGTAACGCGGTTTCCGTGTACCTCGATTGTCCCGCTATCCACCTGACCGTACCGTCCTCTGATCGGACGCGAAACTCGTGCTGCCAGTCCTGTTTCGACGAAATGGAGCTCGAAATGCTGTCGAGCAGACCGGGCAGGTCGTCCGGGTGCACGTGTGTAAGGACCGGGCGGATGTCTGTCTGCACCTCGTTCGGGGAGACGCCGAACACGGCCTCGAATGAATCCGAAACGTAGGGCAGGCACATGGTGCCGTCGCTGTGTGACTCGAAACGAAAAAATACGATCGACGACGAGCGGGCGATGGAAGTAAGTACATCAGATGCTTCATGGGGTTTCATAAAGACTATCGAAGAGCAATATACGTGCCAAGTGTCTGAACACAGCAATATGCACCAAATACGATACAAAAAACGCGTAGTTCAAGAATGCTGCAATGCAATATGAATAGTTCA
>SKKC01000250.1 GCA_007121695.1 Spirochaetales bacterium
ACAGAAAGAGTTTATTCTCCGCGAACTCATTGATCGAAAAACGGGGGTCGAACTGCACTACGGCACGAGACGATGTACCGGGGTGCTATCCGACTTTTCCGAGTATCGCCTTACTATCGGTGTTCCTGCCTCTCATGGGCTTCGCGAGCGCGAGATAGTCCGGGCTTATTTTTCTTCGGGTGGACACGTCATGACATTTCGCACGCGTGTGCGACGGATCGAACCCGAACACCTGATCGTCGATAATCCCGATGCAATATACCGTCGGCTGCAGCGGGAGTTTGAACGGGTGCAGCCGCCGGATGACTTCTCTGCGCGTCTCTTTTTCGAGGGATTGCCGTTAGGTCTTGATTTTCCGAGCTCGCTTCGCTACGTGGAGCCGGAGGCCGAAATTAACCTCAGTTCCCGCTTTGACCCGTCGAGTATTGCTGACCTTTTGAAGTCATTTCGTGACTATGCAACAAGCATGCAGGCTGAAAGCAAGATCGTGATGTTTCGTTCACGGCGTCCCGCGTCCTTCGCCGAGCGAATCATTACCCGTTCAGGCCGTATTCTGCTTCTGCCAATGAACGACAGAATCGCCCATGAAGTTGGCGTGGAGCATGTACTCACCGAAGAAGACGTTCATTCCCTTGCCATGGAACAATTGCACGACGAGGCGACGCTCATGGCCGATTTTGCCTCCGAACTCGAACGCATAGCATCTTTCGAACGGGGTTCCGAACTCTACGCGCCCATTCTGTACCGGCGCTATGTTGTTGGATACCTCGCGCTGGTCGGCGGGTCAGCTGCCAAACGCTTTTTCGAGCCTGAAATCGTAGACTATGTCCGCGAGTTCTGTAGCGTACTCGCGTATTCGCTCAATGAGAACGGATATTTCGAGGGTTCGGTTCGTCCGGAGCCTACACAGGCGGAAATCGTCGATATAAGCGCTTCCGGCGTTCTTGTGGCGCTTCCAGCCGATTCTCCGGACATGAGTACGGGGGCATCGGTCGAAGTTTCGATAGATACACCCGAGCGCACGCTTCGGATCGGGTCGCGGGTCGTGAGGTCCATTCAAAGCGCGGAACGCAGGTTTTTTGCCATACGATTCATAGAAATCGAGACAGATGACGCGAATTACCTGATGCAGGTGTTATACGGCGGCCAGTACGATGGAAGCATCGAGCGCCGCTCGAATACCGAAGCATAGATACTTGTTCTAAACAGTCGGTCGGCTCTGTTCGATAAGAAGAAGAGAGGGACTGCATGTATTTTCTGCTCATAGAGATCGCGGGATACCGACAACTGCTCCGCGTAAACCGGGACAGGCTTGTCCGACTGGTACAGGATATCTGTTCGACGCTCGAGCACAGCGGTGGAACGGTGCAGATCGAAGAGAACGGTCTGGTGTATGCGGAGTTCCGCTCCAGTAGTTCTTTCGATCTCGGTCGGATAGTTCATGGCGCGTATACGGTACACGAGCTCCTGCGAGACAGCAGACAGGACCTCCACGGGTTCTCCATGGTTATGGAGTACCTTCGTGGTACCGAGCGTTCCGAGGCACATCGGCGTCTGAATGTGCTGCTTCAGAACGCAGCGGTGGAAAGCTGTTTCTGGATCGGTGCCAACGCGTCTGCTTCCGTTATGCCATTCCTGAATCTGCAGCGGAAACTGGACATGTGGCGAGTCGACGGAATACACGATTCTGCAGTAGTGCTTCCCGATTTTTCCGGTTTTATTCGGAACACAAACCTCGTCGAACCCTTATTTCAGCAGATTTCGACGTTTCTGAACGAGAAAGATGCCGACCGGAACGACGCGGCCTCGGTAGTGCTTGTTCACGGTGTTCCAGGCAGTGGCGTATTCGCCGTTGTACGCGAAATCGCTTCACTCATGAGCCCGGACGACCGGCGCTGGCCGGTCCCGGAGTGTATCGCATACGGAACCGATGACAACGACTGGTCAGCGTTTCAGTCGCTCGGCGGGCATTCTTTCTTTTCCGAGGTAGCGGCGCACCTTTCGGCGTATGAAGCGGAAATCTGGCAGCAGGTTCGCTGGGCCCTGTCATCGCCATACGATACTGCTCCCGGCGCAGTCCATCCGGATTCAATGTCGTACGAGACGGAGCACGCACTGTCTCTTTTTCTGAAAGCCTATGTGACCGAACACGTTGGCCGCGACGCAGTACCGGTACTGATCCTGCAGAGAATCGAGCAGTTTCCGTCGGATTATCTGTCCATCATACAGCGGGCGATATCGGCAACGTCGGAACTCGGCGGCCTCTGCGTTATTGCATCGGCGTACACGCCGCACATTCCCGCGGCGCTGCGCTGTTTTCGTAGCAGGAAGCTCGCGACACGGGCACTCGATCCTGCAGCCATTTCCGAGTTCCTCGGAAGTCTGCCTCCACATCTGCATCGCGACGCGTCGTCCCGTGTGCGTGTGCTTACTCGTGGACGCGCCCTGCAGCTGTATCAGTATCTGTGGATGATAGAGCGCATGGGGCCTGGTATCGAACAGCTGGAACAGCGCGATAAGGACATGGATGCCATTATCCTGTCCGTACTGAACGACCACGAAAAAGCCGCTTTGTGTGTCGCTGCTTTTGCGGCAGCCTGCACAACGGCCTCCGAGCGGATCGAGTTCCTTACCCGATACAACGTACCGCCGACGCTCAGTCGTGACATCTGGAAATCGCTTTCAGCAGCCGGTCTTGTCTATCGCCCTGATTCTCCGTTTCCGACAAGCGACCGACTCGTTGAGAAAATTCTTGAGCTGCCTGGAACACGGGTTTCGGATATACGCCTGCTTGTGCAGAACGAGCTGTACAGACTGCTCGCGACAGGACAGATCGGGATGAATCGGAGCAGATATCGCATACTTCGGAATCATCCTGAATCCGACGTGCGTCTGCACGTGCTGGATTCCTATCTGAAACACGAACTGTACTCTGGCAATGTCGAAATTCTCGATGCGGTTTTATCCGGTGATCTTGGTCTTCCGGCAATGAACGACAACGCCGTTCTTCAGAGGCAGGTGGAGCGGACCCTGTATCTTCTGCGACTTGCGCGTTCGCGAGATTTTCCGACGTCGGCAGATACAGTGGAACGTCCCGATATGGCTCCCGGGGATATATCCGCCTGGACCCACTACTTCAGTACGAGCGAGACCGACCACGATGGACGCCTGCTTCTCGAACGTTCGAGATGGCATTATTCGGTCGGAGCCATTCAGGACAGCAGCAGGTTTGCCCGGCGTGCGGCCGTCAGGTTTCAGGAGACAGGGGACGAGAGCGGGGCTGCCGAAGCCCAGGTGGAAATTGGCGCGGCACAGCTCGCGTCAGGCAACGTGACCGAGGCTCGTGAGTATTTTGCAATGGCGAGAACGGTCTCGGCAGATCAGCTCGATGTGATCCACCGGATACGGTCGCTCTGCATGGAAGCCGTGGCGACATTTCTGTACGGGAACTACACGTACTGCTTCGAGCTATGCGATCATGCAGAAACAGCTGCATCGGCAGCAGGTTCACGTTCGTGGGAACTCTTCGCCGGATTCGTGCGTGGACGAGCGCACATGGAACTGGGAAGATATGCGAAGGGCGCCGAGCTGTTTGATCAGGGTATCCGGAAAAGTTCTGTATACGGACTGGACGAGGCGCAGTCGACATTCATTCTCTGGTACGCCCGAGCGTGTGCCTACGACGGAAGTCCGGATGTGTGTCTGCAGACGCTTTCATCCGCACCCGATACTGCCGAGAACCGGCTGTTCGCCGCAGAAGCGCTCGACATATCGGACCGGGCCGACGATGCACTCGAACGCCTGCAGGCGGAACTGTTGTACCCGGCGACGAAGCATGCTCCTGTAATTCGACCGTGCTGGACAAGTGGTTTCGCGGGAATCGAAGATCTTGTACACCGGCCCGCGAATTCCATCCTGAAACAGCTTGTCGAGTCGTTTACCGGATATCTCCTCGGTAGAACCGGTGAGACCGAACACGCGATTGCGGTGCTTAGGGAATGCACGCGAACCG
>SKKC01000381.1 GCA_007121695.1 Spirochaetales bacterium
CTTGCCTCGTTTCTCGAGCCCCGGGGGTGGGATATTCCCCCGCTTCCGAATCAGTACTTCATGCGCGACGCGGGATTCGTCGTCGGAACCCGGGCCTTCGCCGGCTCCATGGCACACCCCGTGCGCAGGCGCGAGTCGCTGATTATGCAGACGATTTTCGCCTGGCTCGACGGAGCAGGGGACCAGCCGCTCGACAGCCAGCCCTTCTCGAGTCGCATCGAAGGGGGTGACATTATCGTGCTTCGGGACGACCTTATTGCCGCAGGGATAGGGCAGCGGACCGCGGCGGACGCCCTCGATCAGCTTGCGCAGTCGCTTGCGGCGCATCGAAATGCGCCCTGTACGATAATCGCGTGCCTGCTTCCAGACGAGCGGTCGGCGATACACCTGGACATGATCTTTACCCGCATAGACGAAGAGCATGCCCTGGTACACGCACCCGCAGTTCTTGGACACACCGCCTCCCGATGCGTCAGGCTGGACGTGGAACCCGATGGACGAACGAAGGTTCGCGAGGCAGGCCTGCTGCTCGACGCGCTCTCGGAGGCAGGGGTCGATCTCAAGCCGGTTTTCTGCGGTGGTCAGGACGGCACACATCAGGCACGGGAACAGTGGCTCAGCGGCACCAACTCGTTTGCCGTCGCCCCGGGAAAGATCATCGTGTACGACTGCAACCGGTACACGCTCGACGAACTCGCCCGGAACGGCTACGAGGTCATTCCTGCAGACGTATACGATCACCTGCGGGCGGGATCGCAGAAGGTCGCCATCGCACTTCCGGGTGTGGAGCTCGCCCGTGGCGGTGGAGGGCCTCGCTGCATGACGATGCCGCTCAGGCGGGCGTAGCCAACCGCAGGACGGCTCGGTATACTCGTCGACTATGTCCCGAACAGATGATATTCGCATTCAAGAGCAGCAGATGCTTGTTCCGCCGCGAGAGCTCAAGGCGGACATACGCCTGACCGGGCATCAGGAGCAGGTCGTCTCCGATGCACGGAGCGAAATCGAGGCCGTTGTACACGGGGTCGATTCGCGCCTGCTCATGATCGTCGGCCCGTGTTCAATACACGATCCGGATTCCGCACGAGTGTACGCAGAGTAACTTGCCCGCCTGAGGGAAGAGGTTTCGAACGAGATTCTTGTGGTCATGCGTGTGTATTTCGAGAAACCCCGGACCCGTCTCGGGTGGCGGGGGCTGATTCTGGATCCGCATCTCGATGGCAGCTACGACATACATACGGGAATCAGACTCGCACGCGAGCTGCTTCGCGATATCACCGACATGGGGCTGCCGGCCGGCAGCGAAGTCCTTGACCCCATAGTGCCGCAGTATCTCTCGGACTATCTCAGCTGGGCGAGTATCGGTGCGCGTACCACCGAAAGTCAGACCCATCGCGAAATGGCGAGCGGGCTATCCATGCCGGTGGGATTCAAGAACGGAACAGACGGCAGCCTTGACGTGGCCGTCAACGCAATGGCGTCAAGCTCGCAGGCGCACGGCTTTATCGGAATCGATCAGGAAGGGCGCACCTGTGTGCTTCGCACCGCGGGAAACCCGGCGTGTCACCTGATTCTCAGGGGTGGGCGCATGGGTCCGAACTATCACGAAGAAGACGTGGAAGAAGCGGGCGCCGTGCTTCGTGCCGCCGGGCTCACCGAGTCCGTCGTTGTTGACTGCAGCCACGGGAACAGCCGGAAGGATCACAACCGGCAGCGAATCGTGCTGCGAAGCCTTTTGCGGCAACGACACGACGGGAGCACGCTCGTGCGGGGGTGCATGCTCGAAAGCAACCTGAACCCGGGCAGTCAGCCTCTGACTGCAGACCTGAAGCCCGGTGTGTCAATTACGGATGCCTGTATCGGATGGGACGAAACGGTCGAACTTGTGCGGGCTGCCGCGTCTGCCGAGGCAGGACGCGGCGTTCGCGTGGCGTCGGGCTGATTGCCAGCCTGCGATCAGTCCCGTCTGCGCGCGTAGTTCACGCTGAGCTTCCGCCCCCGGTACTCGGTGCCATCGAGTTTCGCGATAACCTGGTCGGCCTTGCTCGATGTCACTTCTGCAAAGCTGTAGTTATCGAGAATCTTGATTTCTCCAATGTCTTCGGCAGATACCGAATCCACAGTGCCGAAGAGCTGTATCAGATCCCGCGGAAACACACGACGGTTCTTTCCCACGCCGATAAATACGCTTTTGAAGTCGCCGTCTTTCTGTGTGCTCGCTTTCCGGGGGCCTTTTGCGGAACTGTTGCGCAGCAGATATGCGGCAAAATATCCGCGACTGAAAAACGGGACGTGTTTCCGGACCATTTTCCTGAGAAAGTTCAGCTCTTCGGGGTCTGCTTCTTCGTGAATAAGGCGAAGAATCTCTTCTATGCGTTCCTGTATCTGCTCTTCAGAAGGCAAATTCTTCTTGTCCTGCGTGCTCATGCGTGGCTCCTTTCGTGTTCGTGACCGTACGGGGCGTGGCCGTTGCCAGGCCTCCTGCTCAACGACACGGGGACGCCGAAGTAGCGATAAAACGGTATCCAGTTCTTCGTGAAGATGGGGTGTGAACGTGGCAATGTACGGACGATGTGCGATCTTCGACAGAATAAACTGCAAATCCAGGTTAAATGCGCCTGCGTTGTCGCGTTCCGGTTCGTCAACAATCACCGAGTGCACCGCAGAAAGATCGATGTTCTCCCGCCGGAGATGATCGATAATGCGAGAACCCGTCGCAATGACGATCCCCGGACTTCCGCCAAGAACATCCGCTTCCTTGCGGGTTGCGTCGCCAGAATCGAGCGCTGCAACCCGGACGGAATCACCAGACATGGCTTCGAAGCGGGCCCGCGCGTCGCCAACCGCCTTTACACGGTCAATGGACGACGCAATGACTAATGCTCGAATGCCTTTCTGTTTTCGCCGCACCCGCGTCAGCGCCGGAATCAGAAGGTAATCGGGTTTTCCTGCGTCTGATCCTGTTTCTATGACAATGTCACGCGATCTGTGACTGTGCGAGTGCACGTAGCGCTCCAGTAATGAAAGCGACTGGTGCATTTTCCGTCTGTTGCCGGAATCTTCCGATCTGCTCGAGTGTTCATTGGACTGTTTCAACCCCACCACATTATCCTGCTCAAGCTGCCGCTACTCCGGTTTCCTTATAGTATGGAATTTTCGCAAACGATAGCTACTCGGCATACCTTTGTCAAGAAAAGCGCGATAGACTCTGGTGGTATGAAAGCCAGACTCTCTCGGATCGTGCTCGTTTTTCTGTGTGTGGGTGTTCTTCCGGTTCTTTCTGACGAACCGCAGTTGTTCCGTTTTCTGTTTGTCGACGGCGAGGAGTATCGCATTCTCAGCGTCGTCGAGCAGGATGTGTTCATTAACGAACGCTTCTCTCACAGCGCAGAGATTCTGAACAGGATCGCGGTCCGGGTGGCCTACCTTGGGGAGGGCATCGGCCGCCTTCACGTGTCCTACGACGTGTCGGAGGAGAACATGCAGCCGAACGAGGTGTTCCAGCTTTCGCGAAGCTTCGAGACCGAATACCGGCAGAACGAACTGGGGTTCATGGATGTCCCGAGAGAGTTCGTACGACCCATGGTGCGCGATGTACCGGTGTTTCCCGAGAACCCGATAGCACCTGGTACCGCGTGGAGTAACAGCGGTACCGAGGTTCACGATCTGACGGAGAGCTTCGACATACCCGAACGGTTCGAGTTCCGTATACCGGTGGTCTATCAGTACCTTGGCGTCGAAGAGCGGGACGGGAGAGTCATGGATGTACTGTCGGTACGCTACAGCATGTTCCATCGCTTTCCGCGGAACCTCGAGGGGCTGCATCCAGTCGCAATTTCCGGCTTCTCGAACCAGCGGCACTACTGGGACCGCCTGCGCGGCCGGGTCCACGCCTACGAGGAAGAGTACGAGATTCTGTACACCATGAGCACCGGCGACACCATCAGTTTCAGGGGTACGGCAGAAGCCCGGGTTGTCGAAACGAACCTGCCGGATCGAAGCGAAGTGCTGCAGCGACTCCGCGAACGCCTCGAAGACCTTGCAATTCCCGATACGGAGGTACGCGAGTCGGAGCGGGGTATCACCATCAGTCTGGAGGACATACAGTTTCCTCCCGAGTCCGCCCGGCTGCTTCCCTCGGAACTGGACAAGCTCGACCGCATTATCGAACTGCTGGCCGAATATCCGGATACCGATCTGCTGATTACCGGGCATACCGCGCTCGCCGGTACGCCAGAAGGCAGGCAGCGCTTGAGCGAAGAACGCGCGGCTGCCGTCGGCAACTACCTGCTGGACATGGGTGTCAGAAGTCGGGACCAGCTTATTATTCGAGGCGTCGGTGCCGAGGAGCCGGTAGCCCCGAACACGACCGAGGCCGGCCGGCGCCGTAATCGACGGGTAGAGTTTACCATTCTGCAGGATTGAACCACGTTCAGGCATGTGCTATAGTCTCCCTTCGAATGTTATGTAAGCAAATTGGATTAATCCACTTACGTGAGCGACGAGGAGGGACATGCACATGCCCATATACGCCGATATGACATCGGTCATAGGAAAGACGCCGCTCGTCCGGCTGAACCGCATCGCTGCGGAGCTGCCGGGAACGGTTCTCGTAAAGCTCGAGACCATGAATCCGACAGGAAGCGTCAAGGACAGGATAGGGCTCGGCATGGTCGAGGCAGGCGAACAGGCCGGTGTTATCGGGCCGGGTTCCATCCTGGTCGAAGCGACGAGCGGGAATACCGGTATCGCGCTTGCATGCGTGGGGGCGGTCCGGGGATACCGCGTCATCCTGACCATGCCCGAAACCATGAGCGTCGAGCGACGCAGGCTGCTTCAGGCCTTCGGAGCAGAGCTGCAGCTGACTCCGGGACCTGAGGGCATGACCGGTGCAGTCGCACGCGCCGAAGAAATCGTTGCCGAGAACCCGAACGCCGTGCTCATGCGGCAGTTTGCAAATCCGGCGAATCCCGATACGCATCACGCCACCACCGCGGACGAGATATGGCGGGATACCGAAGGGCAGGTAGATGTCTTCGTTGCAGGCGTCGGTACAGGAGGCACCATTACCGGCGTAACCCGCCGCATCCGGTCTGAGTGGAATCCGGCGCTGCACGCCGTTGCCGTTGAACCGGTCGACAGTCCCGTTCTCTCGGGAGGCAGTCCCGGTCCGCACAGAATTCAGGGCATAGGTGCCGGTTTCATACCGGAGATTCTCGACCGCGAGCTTGTAAACGAGGTTGTGCAGGTTTCGACCGATGACGCTGCCGCAACCTCGAGGCGGCTTGCCAGAGAGGAAGGCATTTTCTGCGGTGTCTCTGCGGGAGCAAACGTTCACGCTGCGTGTACCATCGCGGCCCGCCCGGAAATGCAGGGTAAAACCATTGTCACGATTATCTGCGATACCGGAGAGCGGTATCTGAGCACATGGCTGTTTGAAGAAACGGCCAGCGACTAAACAGGAGTACATATATGTCCAGTTATCGATTCGAGACGCGGGCGCTGCACGCCGCGCAGTCCAGAGACGGAGCAGACCCCGGTCGGGCCGTGTCCATTGCCCGAACGACTGCCTACAATTTTCGCGATACCGAGCACGCCGCGAACCTCTTTGCGCTGAAGGAGCTTGGCTACATTTACACCCGTATCATGAATCCGACGCAGGACATTCTCGAGCGGCGCATGGCAGACCTCGACGGAGGGGCCGCCGCCCTGGCCCTGGCGTCCGGAACCAGCGCGATTTTCTACTCGATCATTAATGTCTGCGTTGCGGGAGACGAAATCGTGTCGAGCGGAAACCTGTACGGGGGAACATACACCATGTTTTCGTCGATTCTGCCCGACTACGGGATTACCGTGCGGTTTGCAGATCCGCTGGATATTGACGCAGTGCGAGAGCAGATCACCGACAGGACACGTGCGCTGTATCTCGAGAGTATCGGAAATCCGGCTCTGTCGGTCCCCGACTTCGAGGCCTGGGGAAAACTGGCCGAGGAGTTTCATCTGCCGCTGATCGTGGACTCCACCTTTACCACACCATATCTGTTTCGCCCGATCGAGTATGGCGCGCATGTTGTCGTGCACAGTCTTACGAAGTGGATCGGCGGTCACGGGACGGGCATAGGCGGAGTCGTTGTCGACTCGGGAACCTTTGACTGGACAGATCCGAAATTTACGACCTTCAATCGCCCCGACGACAGCTACCACGGCGTACGCTACGCGCACGACCTCGGTGACCTGAACCCGGTCGCGTTCGCCATGCGTATGCGTCTTGTGCCGCTGCGAAACCTCGGTGCCGCCATCTCTCCGGATAACGCCTGGCTCTTTCTCCAGGGGACCGAGACCCTGCCGTTGCGCATGGAGCGCCACTCGCAGAACGCGAAGGCCGTCGCGGAATACCTGCACGGCCACGAAAAGGTCGAGTGGGTACGCTATCCCGGCCTCTTCGGGGATCCTGCTTCGAAGCGCGTGTCCCGGTACTTTCCTCATGGCGCTGGTGGCATGGTGGTATTCGGCATACAGGGGGGAAAGGCCGCCGGCGAGCGGTTCATTAACTCGCTGAAGCTGTTTTCGCACCTCGCCAATGTTGGCGACGCCAAGAGTCTTGCCATCCATCCCGCGAGCACGACGCACAGCCAGCTCGGCGAGGAGCAGCAGCGCGCCGCGGGCCTGTCTCCCGAGTTCGTGCGGCTGTCGATCGGACTTGAGCACATAGATGACATTCTCGAGGATATCGAACAGGCACTGCAGTCGTCGTAATCCGGTCGTCCTGATACAGCCTGTCGTGGTATCGGTCGCCGACCGATAAAGTTGACACCCGGAAATGCCGCGGTCTATAGTCGAGACAGGCGGGTTGACGGGTGAAGCAGGACGTTCGGAACAGCACGCGCGATAACAGAGAGCGGATCATTCAGACCGCAGCGAAACTGATCATAGAGCGGGGTATCGCGAATACCTCGCTCGCCGACATTGCGCGGGCAGCACACATAAGCAAGGGCACGCTCTTCTATTATTACCCTACCAAGGGAGACCTCATTTTCGACATTACCGAACGCCACATGAAGCACATGTCGGACAAGATTATCCGCTGGGTCGACGAAGCCGCGCGTGACGTTCCGCCCGAAAAAATACTGAAGCTGGTATTCGAAACCATAACCGCCGCCGAGGCTCGTGGCGAGATTCATCTCTATCTGATTCAGGAAGCGCTCACGAACAACCCCAGCCTGCGTACGCGTTTCGGCGAGGAGTACCGGCGCTGGCGCGATGTAATCGAAACAGGAATACGGCGGCTGTTTCCGGACGAGACCGACTATCCCACCGTCGCGTGGATCATCCTCGCGCTCATTGACGGATGCCTCCTGCACAGCCTGCTCGGAACCGATCGTCTGCCGCTTGAGCAGATGGCGCGGTACTTCAACCGATGCTCCGGTCCCTGAGCAGACTGCTCCAGAGTCCATGAACAGAATTCTGTTCGAGGAGTCCGAACTCGAGAACGGGCACGTCTGTCTTCCTCCGAACGACAGGCGAAGCGTACATGTGCGAACCGTTCTCAAGGCAGTGCCTGGTGACACCGTCCGGGCGGGCATCGTGCAGGGGGCGACCGGTACGCTTACCGTAGAGGACTCAGACTCGAACGGCCTGCACGGGTTTTTCGAGGCCGATGATGAACCGATTACTGGCGGAGGGATCGGTGGGACACTGCTGCTCGCTGCCGTTCGTCCCATTGTCTTCAAGCGCCTCGTGAAGGATCTGTCCACGCTTGGCCTTGAACGCATACTCGTCTGCAGGGCAACCCTGACCGAGCGCTCGTACCTGCATGCTTCGATCTGGGACGCCGATCGCCTGCGCGGACGGCTGGTCGAAGGCGCAGAGCAGGGAGGGCATACGCGGATTCCGGAGGTGTCAGTGTATGCCTCCGTTCCGGCCGCTCTCGAAGCCTTGCCTGCAGGCCTGCGCTATCTCGCGGACCAGCAGGGTAAACCGCTGTTCGATGCTCCGGGCGGCACGGTTCAGCACGCCGGAAGCCTCACCTCGGCGGTCGGACCCGAGCGGGGTTTTACGGACGACGAGCGGAACGCGCTTCTCGCGGCGAGGTTTTGCCCCGTGTCGCTCGGTCCAGCCATCCTTCGTACCGAAGTTGCCGCGCAGGCCCTGCCGCTGCTTGTCTACATGCACCACGGCCGGCCGGACGCACGGTAGCCGACCGGTTTTTTTGACGTCCTGTACCAGATGGAGTAATATTAGAGAAATGGCAGCCGAAGACATGCAGCAGATTCTGGTCGTAGACGACGACAGAACAACGCTTACGATTATTGAACGTATCCTGAGCCGAAATGGCTATCGTCCGGCTGTCTTTGCCAGTCCGAAGGACGCGCTTGCACACTTCGCGGACCACGATTGTGATCTGGTCCTGAGCGATTTTTTCATGCCGGACATGAACGGCGACGAGTTTATGCGAGAGGTTCGTCGGCTCGACGCGGCAGTGCCGCTCGTTTTTCTCACCGCGAACGAGGATACGCGAACGGCAATCGAACTCGTGAAAGCCGGCGCCGACGACTATATTAACAAACCCGTGGTCGAGGACGAGATTCTGTTTCGCATCGGTAAAACGCTGCAGGAACGCGAACACCTGCGTCAGATCGAACGCGCCGAGCAGGAACGGGAGCTGCTGAGACTCGAGCACGAGAAGCTGGTGAACTGGCGTGCGCTCTACGCGGCAAAAGACGTGCATCAGACCGAACAGATGATAGATCTGCTCTCCCGCACGATTAATCAGGCCGGAGGGTTCATGTGGGTCGATCTGCTGCGCATGACGACCGAGCCCATCGACGACGAGCACGTCAAAATATCTCGCGGACTCGTGGATACCATTCTTACCTCGGCAGCGAGCCAGAAAGAGATTTTTGACTACATTACCTTTATCAGTCGGGTGGACACCTTCGACCTGGATATCAGGCGCTACGAGCTCCCGGAGCTCCTGCCGGATCTCGAGGGGCACATGGATACCACCCTGGGTGACCTGTGCGCCCGGCATACCCGGACGAAACTGGTGTTGCAGTCGGGAGAGGTACCGGCAGGAGCCGTTTCCGTGGACCGTGAATACCTTATGCGCATTATTCACGAGCTTCTGGTGAACGCGGTCAAGTATTCTCCCGAGGGGAGCCGTATTCTCGCGTACACTCAGACAAGCGAGAAGGAGCCCGGCGGTATCGACATTGTCGTTCGAAACAGTCCGAAGCTGACCAAGGCTCGAGACGCAGACGGCGAACGGGTCCGGGGCATACCCTACGACTACTCGGAGCTCGTCTTTGACTTGTTCTACACCATAGACGGTTTTCCGACGGAGCTCGAGGAAGAAGAGTGGGGCGACGGCACCGGGCTGTTCGTGTGCAGAAAGCTCCTTCAGCGCATGAATGGCTGGATTACGACCGGAAATGGTGTTGACTATACCGGTGATACACCGGAACCTTTTATCCGCTTTACGGTGACACTGCCACCGGCGGAAAAACACGCAGGGAGAGACTGAACATATGGCGGATACAGTGCTGATTGTCGACGACTCAGTGTCAATGAGGCAAATGGAGACCCTGATTCTCAAGGCAGGCGGCTACCAGGTCGTCGAAGCGGCGAACGGAAAGGAAGGCGTCGAAAAGCTGACCGAGGACATTACGGTGGTCATTACCGACTACAACATGCCCGAAATGAACGGTATCGAGTTCATCGAAGCGGTACGCGCCGGTTCGGTAAACAAGTCGGTGCCCATTCTGATCGTTACAACCGAGTCCGAGGCGGAAAAGAAGCAGGAAGGAAAACGGGCAGGAGCCACCGGTTGGCTGACCAAGCCCTTTGAACAGGATCAGCTACTCCGGGCGATAAAGAAAGTCGCCTCTCCGTCGGACTTCTGAATATCAGCATGCCGGCACGCACTGGAACAGAGGCATCGACGCTTGTGCTCGAGGGACCTCTTACCTTTCAGACGATTCACGCTCACCGGGACGCAATCATGAAGAGCATGGGCTCATCGGGCGATCTGACGATCGATCTTTCAGGCGTGGAGTCCATTGATCTTGCCGGCGCGCAGCTGCTTGTAGCAGTGCATCGGTCCCTGGCAGCCCGGAATGCCTCGCTCCGGGTGACGCACGCCGAACGCTATCGGAGAATCTGTGGTTTTGCCGGCATACAACCCCTTGGAGCAACCTGAGTGAGCCCGTCTGTCGATCCGCTTGAAACATTCCGTGAAGAGGTAACCGAACTACTCTCGTCGCTCGAGCGCGCGCTCATGAAACTCGAGGATGATCCGGCGGATACCGGCATGATAGACGAGGCGTTTCGCAGCATGCACACCATCAAGGGCTCGGGAAACATGCTCGGCCTGACGGAGCTTGGTGCGTTTACACACACCGTCGAGACGGTATTCGCCCACGTTCGTGACGGACACGCCGCGGTAACACCGCGGTTAATAGAGCTGGGACTGGCGGCACGGGATCATATCGAGTCGCTCCTCGCGACTGTCGAGCCGGACGAACGCCTGAACGCGGACGGTGCTGCCATAGTGAACGAACTCCTGCAGGAGTATCCGCTCGACTCAGGCCGGGCTGGCGGCGCGACCGTTCCCGCCGCTCCGGCAGCTACCGAATCCGACGCGCAGGGAGAAACGACCTGGCGCATACAGTTGCTTCCAGCGAGCAGTGCGTTCCAGACCGGAAATAACCCGGTCCCCCTGATCCGGGAGCTCATGGAGCTTGGTGAGGTACTCGTCGCCGGGTTCACCGATCAGGTGCCGCCTGTTGAGGAACTCGATCCCGAACTCTGCATGCTGTCCTGGGACATACTCCTGACTACCGACGCCGGCGAGAACGCGGTGCGCGACGTGTTCATTTTCGTCGACGACGACTGGGATATCCGGATAGCGGCGATAGACGAGTCGTCGCTCGATGCAGCAGATCTCGACTACAAGCGACTGGGAGAGATACTGGTCGAACGCGGCGACATTACCGCCGATGATCTGGCCAACGCAGTGAATACCCGATCGTACATTGGCGATACCCTCGTGCAGCAGGGATTCGTGTCCCCGGAACGCGTCGAGGCGGCGCTGAAGGAACAGGATCTCGTGCGAAAGCGACGCGAGAGCCGACAGTCGCTCGAGACGAGTAACACCATAAAAGTGCGGACCGAAAAACTGGACACCCTGGTGAACCTGGTAGGCGAGTTCGTCTCCGAGCACGCGACCCTGCAGCGGCTGGCGACGCAGGCTGGCGATCCGGAAATTCTCTCGACCGCGGAACGGCTTGAAGGTCTGATCCGTGATACGCGCGATCTCGCGATGCAGTTGCATATGGTTCCCGTAGAGGTACTGTTCTCGGGATATCGCAGACTTGTACGCGATCTGGCGAAGGAACTCGGCAAGGACGTAAAACTGGTTCTCGAAGGCGTCGATACCGAACTCGACAAGAACATTGTCGAACGGCTGAAAGACCCGCTTCTGCACATTATACGGAACTCGCTGGATCACGGTCTTGAAACCCCTGAAGAACGAACGGCCGCCGGCAAGCATCCCCAGGGCACCCTGATCATGAAGGCCTATTACTCCGGAGCGCATGTAGCCATGCGGATATCGGACGACGGTCGTGGCATCAATACCGACGCAGTCAGGGAAAAGGCAATCGACAGGGGCCTGATCAGCGAAGATGCACAGCTCGGCGAGCAGGAACTGAACGAGCTCATTTTTGCTCCCGGATTCTCGACGGCCAAAAAGACGACCAGTGTCAGCGGGCGCGGGGTTGGTATGGATGTCGTCCGGCAGAACATAGAGAACCTCGGCGGGTCAATCCGTATAGAAAGCGAACGTGGTCAGGGCAGCAGTATGCATCTGCGAATTCCGCTCACCCTCGCCATCGTAGAGGGGCTTCTCGTCGAGGTCGCCGATCAGGCCTACATGGCGACCATGTCCAGTGTCGTCGAGTGTGTGGAACTCGACGACAGCAACAGACGTGGCGATCAAAAACTTATGCAGTATCGCGGAAAACTTGTTCCCTTTATCGATCTTCGTGAGTATTTTCTGGGCATTACGGAAAACAGAGAGATGACCGGCGGACGACGCCAGATTCTCATGGTTCACAGCGAAGACCGTATGATCGGGCTGGTCGTCGACAACATTCGCGATACATTCCAGAGCGTGGTGAAAACGCTTGGAAAAATGTACGAAGGCGTTGAAGGCGTATCCGGAGCGGTCGTACTGGGAGACGGACGACTCGCGCTCATGCTCGACATCGACCGGCTCTCTCGGCTGGCAGCGCATACCGCCTAGTGCGAAGCGCCCTCGAACGCGCGAGCGGAGAAACGTCCCGTGGCGACGGGCATCCGCCTTTACGACGAAGCTGACGATTCACTCGACGATGACTTTGAGGCCTTCTGAAGAGTCGTTTTTTCTGCTACACTCCGGCGAATATGGGCGACATGACGCTATTCGCCGGAGCACGGGTTCACCTCACGGGAATTAAAGGGTCGGGCATGGTGGCGCTCGCGCAGGTGCTCGCGTCCAGGGGCGCTGACGTGGTCGGTACCGATACCGCAGAGCGCTTCTACACCGATCTGATTCTGCGCGATCTGAACATACCCGTTATTGAACATTTCTCCGCTTCGAATCTTCGTGCGGGAACGAAGGCACTTTTTTACTCAGCCGCCTATGATCCGGACCAGCATCCGGAGATTCGTGCTGCGCGCGAGTCAGGCATTCCGGTATACACCTACACCGAAGGGCTCGGAATGCTTTCAGACGGTACCGATGCGACCGCAGTCGCCGGTGTGCACGGAAAATCCACGACGACGGCGCTCCTTGGCACGTTGGTGCGCGCACTGAATCTTCCGCTCACGACGATCGTCGGCAGCAGTGTACCGGATTTCGGGCGACGGGCCGCGCATGTCGGTGGCAATCGTGGCCTTGTGGCCGAAACGTGCGAGTATCGCCGCCATTTTCTGGACTTTCACCCCGATAGAATACTGGTTACTTCAATTGAAGCCGACCATCTTGATTATTACAGCGACTATGCGGACATTGCTCGGGCATTTCGTGAGTTCGTCGACAGACTGCCCGACGGGGGCTCCCTTATTGTCTGTGCCGACGACGCAGGTGCGGCAGCGCTCGGTGAGCGTGTCGAGAAGGAACGCCCGGACCTCCGGGTTGTCCGTTATGGCCGGAAGGCGAGCGGACGGTTTCAGGTCACAGGAATATCGACGGAACCGGGGGCGACTGTGCTGCGTGTTGCGGGCTTCGACACGAACATACGAATACCGGTTCCCGGAATGCATAACGCTCTGAATGTCACCGGCGCACTGGCGCTGCTCGAGGACATGCTTATCGCACACGGCGTCGACGACGGACTCAGCGGCCGGACCTGGCAGACAGTCGTCTCTGCGATCGCCGGGTTTCAGGGCCTGGCGCGGCGCAGCGAGCGCATCGGGGAAGCGTCGGGGGTCCTTGTCATGGACGACTACGCGCATCACCCGACTGCGATACGCGCCGAGATCGACGCACTGCGATCGTTTTATCCGGGGCGACGACTCGTGGTCGACTTCATGAGTCACACCTACTCCCGGACGGCAGCACTTCTGACGCAGTTTGCCGAGGCTCTTGCCGGCGCAGATGCGGTGATCCTGCACCGGATCTATGCGAGCGCCCGGGAGACCTTCTCGGGTAAGGTCTCAGGGGAGACGCTTGCGCAGGCGCTTCGTGAGATTCACCCGGACGTAACGTATATAGAAGAGCATACCGACGCCCTCGATCACGTCGCCGGTCTGGTCCGCGAAGGCGATCTCTTTCTGACCCTGGGTGCAGGCGATAACTGGCAGCTCGGTCGCAGGCTGCTTGCCCGACTCGAACAGGAGGCATCGGACCGATCATGAAAGGTATGACCGGCTACGCGTACAGGGAGTTTCAGACCGATGCCTGCTCGGGAAGTATCGAGATAAAGGGCTACAACAATCGATATCTCGA
>SKKC01000159.1 GCA_007121695.1 Spirochaetales bacterium
CTTTCGCGATCATTAACATTTGTAGCACAGCTGCACGCTCGCGACACGGCATACAATGAGTTTGCGCCGGGCTGCAATCTGCACAGCTGGTCTGATAACGGCCCATGGCAGGGTGGCTGTTACACCAGCGATCACGCGAACGCTGCACTGATGTGGGAAAAGCCGGCAGAATTGACCAACTATTCAGGTCACGGTTACGAGATTTCGCATTTCAACTCGCGAGGTGCGACTGCGGTAAGCAGCTTATCCGGATGGCAGAGCAGTCCCGGACACGATCGGGTCATCCGCAGCGCAGGACAGTGGAGCCGTGCAGAATGGAAAGCAATCGGCATCGGCATATACAAAACAGAAGCGCATGTCTGGTTTGGACGAGAGACTGATCCACTCGATATCGAAGCCGGCGCCGCACAACAGCGGGACATCGGCACTGACGATCCGTTCTTCGTTTCCGATGAAGACCTTGAGTACTTACGTAATCAGGACATCATTGTCTATGGGCGACCCGAATTGTGCGGGCTCACTATTGCGATGATGAGGGACTTCGACAACCGCGATATTCCATTCCAAATCGTAGACGTCGATGCCGATCCTGAGTACAACCGAGAGATGTGGCGTAAAATCCGTGGTTCGAATCAGGAGCAGATCCCGGAAAGGATTACCTTTCCGATAGTCGATGTCGGTGGTCGCATAAGTATAAGTAACACGCGAACTGCAGCGGTTCTCGCAGCAATCCGCGAGCAGCCGATTCCTGAGAACTCGCCACAGCCACAGCAGGGTACACCCGGCTCACGGTCATATGCGCCGGAAGCCCGAAATTCCGGTCTGGGACTTGGTATCGGCGGTGGGTTTTTGATGCGGCAGGACAGTTCCGAAATCTACTATGTAAACCACCGTCTGCACCTCACCGGGCATCTGGGCTGGCGGCTCGGCAATCCGAACAGTCGACGTCCTCTGCTTCGAACAATGCTTCAAATAAAGATCGGTGCGGAGAACGCATCTGCCGGGGAAGCCACCTCGTACGTTCCGTTCGGGCAGTCGACAGCAGGCTTCGTTGTGGGTGACTGGTTTCGCCTCAGTGCCGGATTAGACATCACGGGTGGTAGTGCCGGCAACACGACTGCGGGTAACGGTACAGGGAACCTTACTTTCGCTCGAGTTATTGAGCTGGCCAGGACCACTTTTTCTCGCGGAAGGCTGACCGAGGCATTCCTCTCTTATCAACACTCCCTTAATGCGGAGCTTACCGACTTCCACGGCGGCATCTGGCAGATAGGGATCTCGTTAGGATTATTCGGTCGATAGTCAAGCAACAGAACAGGAGATGGATTTATGAAACAGGTATTTATCGTACCAGCCCTTTTCATGACGCTAACTATGTTTGTCTCGGCGCTTGATCCGCTGATTGAAGGTGTGGAAAGAGGTCGTTTCACACAGGACTACGACTCTGCAGTGCAGTACGCGGCAGAGTACTCAATGCCGATTTTTCTTGACTTTACAGGATCGGATTGGTGCCCATACTGCAGATATATGGTTCAGAATGTCTTTTCTCGAGACGATTGGTCTGAGTATGCGGCAGAGAATCTGGTACTCGTCACGATCGACTTTCCGCGAGACGAGACCATAGTCCCTGAGGAGTATCGCGAACGAAATCGACGATTGCGAGATAGTTTCAACATTCAAGGTGTCCCGATGTATGTATTACTTGATTCTAACGGTTCAAGGGAGCTCGGACGGCTCGGCTATGAAGAAGGTGCTACACCGAGCTCTTTCATAACCAAAGTGAATGATAGCCTGCGCTTTTCTATCGCGTACCTGGAAGCTTTTTCCTCTTATCTTACCGGTGCAATGCAGGAACAGTTCGATATGGTGGTTGCTGAAATTCGTGAGTCTTTTTCGGAGTCTGCACCGGCTGAACAGAACGAGTCACGGCACCGATGGCAGATAAACCAGGCATTTGACCATTACATGATTCGCACGATGTCTGAAGACGAAAGAGCGGAGTTCCAAATGGCACAGGTTGCGTACCGTGAAGCGGCACGCGGCATCAATGAGCTGATTGCGCAAGCACAAGAAGGTGGCGAAGGAAACAGCGAAGCGTTGCGAGACTACTTCACACGCCTTGACGAGGCAAGTGAAACGATTCTGCGACTCCGATCGAAACACTTACCCTGAATGGGTGTGTTTCATTTCCTCGACGCGAGAACTTCAACGGTCAGCGATTGCGAAACTCGTTGAGGTATCAGGCAGAAGCCATTTTCATCGCACAACTGGTATTCTGCGTAGACGGTTATCTCATAAGACCCGGGAGCTTTCGCCTGAGGTACAGTCAGCGGTGCGGAGAGTGTTACTTCATCTGAGTACACATATCTTCCATTCATTGGTTCTCCGGCAGGATAATACGTCTCGCCTAATTCAAAGTGTTCACCCGAGTTAATATCGGTTTGCTCCAGTCCAAATCCCAGAAAATCCGACTCGCGGTCTTGATATCTGTTTCGCGGTATTTGGTATGTCACCGAGATTACGATTGTTTCTCCGGGCTCGCACTGAATCTCCGTTGGGTTGATGGTTACAACAGTACCCGGCCGATCGAACCCGTCCGCCTCGACCGCACGTACCTGTGCGAACGCAAGATTGGCAATCTGAAGAAGCACGGTGGCACATACGAGAACTTGCGCATCGAGCACTTTCATACAGGAGCGAAGTATACCACAACTAAACAAAACTTGTCACGAGATCGTTCATACTCCACAAGTAATCCTGCAGATTAATCAACTGCACGTTATGTCTGTCGCTTTGAAAACCTGATTGCGAATGTCGTCTCCTCCGGAAGCACATAACGAAAGTGTACCCCTGTGAGTGCTTTTTTACTCACTCCCAAGTACCGGCATATAGTTTCATTGTGGGCTGCATATTACACGGGTATCAACGCGCAACTAGCCCGGCAACGAATCGATGAGTACATCACGATGTACAACGGACAGCGCCCCACTCATCCGTGGGTGGGAATACGCCGAACATGGCCTATGACGGCAGCAGCGCTCAGGCTGCAGCTCGAGTGAGGCATGAAGTAGCTAAAGACCCTCGTTGAGTGGTCTTGACCAAGGGGGCCACCTCAATCTGAACTATACTGGAGTTCTGTTCGTTGCTTGCCGTGCCTATTTCCTGCACCAGCTCCGAAGTACGTGTTATTCCGTCAGCAACTTCGTGAATCGCGCTGTCTGCTTCTTCGGCAATCGCTTTTCGCGCTATCTCCTCGATAATCCGGATTCGTTCAGCAATCTGCTTCATCGCGAAAAGCGTTTTTTCTACGGCCTCCCTTTCACTATCAGCCTGCTTTGCCGCATTCCCGGCAAGTTTCTTTATCCGTTCGGCACTCTCGGTATTCCTGCTTATGGATGCCGACTGCTGGCAGTAACCTGCTCAGAAAAGGTATTGAGTTGCCCACCATTTCGCGCGGCTGATCAAACAGTCGCTGATTCGTCTGCGCAAGCGTTCCGATTTCACATGTTTCACTTTGCCACGTCGAAATGACAACCAGACCCTCGACCATCGAGGCGTGCAACGAACACTTGAGCTTCCGAAAAGTCTCTCAGGCGAAACCGGCCAGGGTTTACTGGATAGTTCAACGTTCAGTACAGTTCAGGCAAGGTTAGATTTCTCGTCGATTTCGCCGCTTTCCACCAACCCGCCTAGAAAAATTTCCGGATTGCATTCCGAGACAGGTTTTTCTATCCTTAACCCCACATGAACGCGACCCTTCTAACCACCGATCGCCTCACCATCCGGCGCTGGCGTAGATTAGAGGCGCCGATCCTGTTGCAGATACGGTCGCGACCCGAAGTGGCACGGTGGATGGCCGACACCACGCCGTGGACGCAGATGCAGCAGGCCGACAACGCTATCTCGAAGTGGAACGCCGAACTCGATGCCGACCCACGACTCGGCACCTGGGCCATCGCTCCGCTCGACACCAGCACGGCAGTCGGCTGGGTCA
>SKKC01000396.1 GCA_007121695.1 Spirochaetales bacterium
AACCGATCTGTGCGAGAATTGCGCAACTGTCGCGATACCACGATTTTCATTTGCTCTGGAATGACTCCACTGCGCATAGCCCGGAACGAATCGCCCCTGATTTCGAGAGTGCCTGTATCCGATACCTCGAGCAGAAGGTTGATGGGCTCTTTTTCGTGCCGCTGGAACTGGTGCCGGAGTACAGAGAAACGAATGAACGAATCGTACGGCGTCTGTCGGATTCGGGGATCCCTGTCGTCCTGCTGGATAGTGACCATGTACAGTATCCAAAACGCAGTTCGTTCGATCTTGTGGGTGTGGACAATATTCGCGCCGGGTATCAGGCCGCTGCCCACTACATCGAGCAGGGCGCTGTTCGTGTCGACTTCGTGTACCGACCATTTTCCGCTTTCACGGTCGAAGATAGACTACACGGATGCCGACTCGCTCTTGCAGAGCGGGGTATAAGCATGTCGACAAGCTGGATCCACATGGGGGAGCCGAATGACCTGGATTTCCTGGATCGGATCGTACAGTCGGGTGCGGAAAATATCGTCTGTGCGAATGACGCGACCGCAATCGCCCTTATGCACACGCTGCAGACACGTTCCGAACGGATACCTGCCGATATACGTGTCATTGGTTTCGATAATGTAAAATTTGCGGAGTTCGCGAGAGTTCCGCTCACGACGTTCAGACAACCGTGTTCGGAGTTGGGCGAGTTAGCCGTTGAAGCAATGATGAGCCGACTTCAGCATCCCGAACGGCCTCCCGTAACGGTTCTCGCGCACGCTCAGCTTCTGGTTCGAGAGTCCTCAATCCTTTCGCGTGGGTAAAGAGTCTCAACGGCTTTCGCCCATTGACCCCGGCGCTCAATGAGCGTGTGGTGTCTGCGGATGTCGGGGTGCACCGTTCGATCGCTTTGAACCCCCATCGAGGCCACCCCGGTTGCCAGATCAGAAAATACTCCTGCGGCAACTCCACCAAGTAGCGCAGCCCCTATTGCCGTCGTATTCGGTTCCGATAATACGTGCAGTGTACGTCCTGAGCTGTCGGCGAGAAGCTGTAGATATGCTTCGGACTGAACGCCCCCGCCACCAACCTTTATGTCGATATCGTCCCCGTCCATTGCTGAAAGGACCTCTTCCAGAGCGTCAACAATGCCAAAGACCACGCCCTCCATGCCAGCATAGAGCATATCCGAGCGCCCGGACGATTGCCGCAGACCCATCCACGCGCCGGTCGCCGCGGGATTCATGACAGGCGTTCGTTCACCGGTCAGATACGGCACAAAAAGCGGGGACGAAGCTGCTCCCAGAGCCGCTTCGACACGCAAATCTGCCGTCTCGAATTCCGACCAGTCGGCTCCAAGCAGTTTCTTTATCCAGGAAAGGGCTGACCCGGCGTTCTGAATGCTGCCCTGCAAAAGCCAGCCCGTGTGATGACAGAACACATTCAGCGTGCGCCGAAAGACCCGAGGACACTCGGATACTGGCGTTGCTATCTGGCTGCCGGTACCGAGCATGATCTGCACCTGTCCGTCGGACAGAATTCCATTGGCCAGAGCCGCAGCCTGCTGGTCGGCGCTCCCGGCAGCGGCTGGAATACCCTCGATCTGCTTGAGCTCGACAGGAAGACCGAGGGTCAGCCCCGCCTGCTCCCATGGTTCAAGAATGTCCGGAAGAATGTGGGCGGGTATTCCCGGAACGGCACCGATCTCAGTGAGCCATGCGCGCCGCGGCATATCCATGAGAAGAGTCCCCGAGGCATCGGTTGTGTCGGTCGCAATACGCCCGGTCATTCGATAGCGCACATAGTCCTTCGCCAGAAGGAGTGCCCTCGTTTGTTTTACGCTCTCTGGTTCATTGCGGGCGAGCCAGAGAAGCGGAAGCAGAGTCAGTCCCGGGGCAGGCAGGTTCTGCACCCGCTCCAGCAGAGCGTGCGACTCGATAAGGCGCGTCGCCTCCGGCACCAGCTCGTGTGCCCGACTGTCCATCCAGGTAATGGCTGGTCGAATAGCCGCCCCGTCAGCATCGAGCAGCACAAAGGAATGCATCTGCCCGGTAAACCCGACCGACCTGACTACAAGGGACCGGTCCTGCGCCTGCGCGGCCCGAAGCGCGTCCGCCGTTGCCGCATAGGTCTGTACAACCCAGACGTCGGGATCCTGTTCGGCCCACCCCGCGCGCGGGCTACAGGTTTCGTACGGACGGGAGGCCTGACCAAGGACGTGTCCATCCGGTCTGACGATAAGCACTTTTACGCTCGAAGTGCCAATGTCGATACCAACGAGCCCGTCTGCCATGGACTTATCCTTTCACTGCTCCCTGGGTAAGACCGCTTACGATGTAGCGGTTCACAACCAGTGCGAAAATAATGATCGGCAGAATGATGAGACTCCCGTACGCCGCAACGACGCCGTATTGTGCACCAACGTCGACACCACCAACGAAGCGTGTGATGCCGACCGTCAGAGGCTGTGTCCCGCGCCCTGCCAGGAAAAACGCGAAGAGAAACTCGTTGTACGATATGATCAGCGCGAGAATCGCAGCCGCATTGAGCCCCGGAAGCACCATCGGAAGCGCGATTCGCCAGAAGGTCTGCCAGGGCGAGCATCCGTCAATAACGGCCGCCTCTTCGACCTCTATCGGAATACCGGAGAAAAACCCGAGCATCAACCAGACGATCATGGGCATCTGCATGGCCAGGTGCGCCATGATGACGCCTGTAAGCGTTCCCGACAGCCCGATCCGCCGAAACAGCATGAACATGGGCATCGCAAGCACGACATACGGCAGAAACCGGGTGCTGAGAACCGAAAACACGACAATGTTTCTTTGTCGCATCGATGGCAGCCGGGTAATGCCGTAGGCCATCGGTGTGCAGACCACCAGCACAACAGCGAGTGCGGAGAACGAGATAATCATGCTGTTTCTGAAGTAGAGCATGAAGTTTCCGCCCCGAAACGCTCGGGTATAGTTTTCAAGCGTAAAGCCTGAAAACGAGAGGATCTGGGGAATCGTCTGGAACAGGCTCGTTGGTTTCAGTGACGCCATTACCAGGATCACGATTGGCATAATGCAGAACACGAGCCACGCGACAAGAATCGTGTAGCGCGTGCCAAGCGAGGCCCGTTTTCGAAGTTTATAGTTGATTGTACTCATGTGTATCGCTCCCTCGCCTCAGTCGCTCATTTTCCCGAGCTTTCCCGCTTTCACGGCTATAATCGTAATGACCGAGATGACCACAAGCATGGTAACTGAAACGGCATTTGCCATTCCCATATTCCCCTGCGCGACACCGAGTCGATATACCAGGATGCTCAAAACCTCCGTACTGCGCCCGGGGCCACCGCCGGTCAGCCCGTAGATAACGTCGAATTCGCGGAATGCAGAAGTCAGGATGATGAGCGACACGAATCCAAGGTGGAACCGGATCATCGGAAACTTGATCTTGAACCACAGCGCGAAGGTCGAAGCGCCATCAACTTCGGCCGACTCCACAAGTTCGTCGGGAATGGTCGCAAGCGCGGCGTAAAATATGAGCAGAGCCAGCGGCGTCATTCGCCATCCGTTGGTGAATATCGTCGCGAACAGGGCAGTATCCAGATTCGTGAGCCAGCTCGGGCCATCTATGCCGAAGCGTGCCAGAAGGTGGTTCACAAGTCCGTACGAAGACTGCCAGATATAGAGACGGCCAAGAATACCGGTAACGACCTGCGTAGTTACGAAGGGCACCAGATAGAACGCCATAAAAAAACGTGCTGACCAGGTACCACGTATCCCTCGTGTGCTCATTATGCTCGCGATCAGCAGTCCGAAAACTACTGCGAATACGGTCGTCCCTAACGTGAAATTGATAGTCACGACAATGGAGCGAACAAACAAATGATCAGAGAATAACCTGGTAAAGTTCTCGATACCGGCAAACACAGGTTCGTTCAGGCGACGCATGGTCACGGCGTGAAAACTGTAGAAAATAGCTCGATATACGGGATACCCCAGGGTAATTAT
>SKKC01000190.1 GCA_007121695.1 Spirochaetales bacterium
CTGCACTGCTTGTCTACAAGTTTTTCCTCGAGGTAACGGCGGCCGACTACATGATTGTGCCGGATGTCAGCATTCGCGAGGGTGTTCTCATGACCTTTGCTCTCGGATCTAGCCGTATGGTCGAGACACAGTTCTATTCCCAGGTCATTGAGAGTGCGTTAAGTATCGGACGCAAATACCACTTTGACGAGCAGCATGCCCGTCATGTAGCGAAGCTCGCTCTGGAACTCTTTGACCAGATGACCGAGGAGCACGGGCTTGACGAACATGCACGGCTGCTTCTTGAAGTTGCGTGCCTGTTACACGACATTGGAAACTTTATCCGCTCGAGCGGACACCACAAACACAGTCAATACATCGTGGCTAACTCCGAGATCTTTGGATTCTCACGTGAAGACATCCGCATTATATCGAATCTCGTACGCTACCATCGGAAGGCCACCCCGCAGGCAGGGCATCCGCAATATGCGGGGCTGCGACGCGAACATCGGCTTACCGTGTTAAAACTCGCATCGTTTCTGCGCATTGCCGACGCGCTTGACCGCAGTCACAGCCAGCGTGTGGAGGCGGTTACGGTAGAAATAGTGGAACCGGATATTCTCCTTCGCTGTCAGTACTCCGGAGACATAACCGTGGAGCGCTTCGGTGTGCAGCTCAAAGGTGATTTAATGGCCGATGTATTTGGCTACACAGTGAAATCGATATGACGCGTACGACCCAGTACGGACGGCGGCCCCGTCCGGAACCGAATCAACAGTACTTTAACCGTGAACTCAGCTGGATCGAGTTCAACGCACGTGTGCTCGAAATGGGGCTCGACGAGAAACTTCCGGTGCTTGAGCGTCTGCGCTATCTCTGCATCGTTGCGAGCAATTTCGACGAGTTTTTCATGGTTCGTGTGGCTGGACTCAAACGGCAGGTCCGACAACAGGCGGGTCTCTCAGGTCCCGACGGAATCAAGGTCCGCGACCAGCTGCGGGAGGTTTCGCATCGGGTTCACTCGCTTGTCGACAGTATGTACGACTGCCTTCACGCGAGCGTGTTTCCGGCGCTGGCGAAGGCGGGAATTGTCGTCCGTGGCCCGGAAGACTGGGACTCCGAGCACAAAGCGTACGTGTCGCAGCTGTTTCGCGAGCAGTTTCTGCCCGTACTGACCCCGGTCAGGTGTCGGAGTGACGAACCGATTCCCTACGCCGGAAACATGCGACTGTCGGCTGCGTTCCTGCTCACGCCGAAAAAAGATACCGACTTTATCGGAACCGACACAGAGGAAAGCCCGGACACCGAGCGGATCGCGCTTGTGCAGATTCCCCCGGCTCTGCCACGGCTCATATACATTCCCGACAAACGTAACTCTACGACCGTTTCGTTCATAGAACATGCAATCATACAGCATGCCGAGCTGCTCTTTCCGGGTTTTCAGGTTTCTGAGCATCTCGTGTTTCGGGTGACCAGAGACGCAGATTTCTCGGTCGATGAAGAACGTGACGAAGACTTTGTGCAGGCCATGGAGCAGGTGCTCGAACACCGACAGTTCTCGAGTCCCGTCCGTCTTTCGGTCAGCGGAAAGAGTGAACGGCTGCGGGGCCTTCTGACCGAGACGCTCGACGTGCACGAGGAAGAAGTATACGACATCCCCGAACCGCTCGATCTGAAGGCGATCATGGATCTTGCAGATGTCCCCGGTTATGACGATCTTCGCTTTCAACCGTGGCCTGTCAGCGAAAGCCCGGCGTTCGATGCCGAGGAGTCACCGTTTGAGAGTGTGCGGCGTGGTGACATTCTCCTGAGTCACCCTTATGAGAGCTTTTCGCCGGTGGTTCGCATGGTGCAGGAGGCAGCCGACGACGAGAAGGTTCTCGCGATTAAAATGACCCTGTATCGAACGAGTGGCTCAAGCCCCATCGTAAAAGCGCTTGCCAGGGCTGCCGAGCGCGGGAAACAGGTTACGGTTCTCGTGGAACTCAAGGCACGATTTGACGAAGAGCAGAATATAGAGTGGGCGGAGCGGCTTGAGCGCTCCGGCGTCATAGTCGTGTACGGTGTTGCCCGTCTGAAGGTTCACTCGAAAGCAATGCTCATAGTTCGTCGTGAAACCGAAGGGGTCAGGCGGTACGTGCACCTTGGAACCGGGAACTACAACGAAAAGACAGCTCGTCTGTATGGTGACCTCGGGCTGTTTACCTGTAGCGATGAAATGGCGTACGAGGTCGGGCAGTTCTTTAATGCACTTACCGGATACTCGGCTGTTCCCGCTTTTAACCGACTGCAGATGGCACCGTTCACGCTGAAGCAGCGCGTACTACAGCTTATACAGCGGGAGACGATACGCGCGAAGAGCGAGGGCAGTGGTCGCATTGTCGCGAAAATGAACAGCCTCGCGGATACTGAGGTCATCGACGCGCTGTACGATGCGTCCCGTGCCGGTGTACAAATAGAGTTGAACATCCGGGGGATCTGCATGCTCGTCCCGGGTGTGAAAGGCATGAGCGAGCATATACGCGTGGTAAGTATAGTCGACCGCTACCTTGAGCACGCGCGCGCGTTCTATTTCCACAATGGCGGAACCTCGGAAGTCTATCTGTCGAGTGCGGACTGGATGGTCAGAAACCTTGAGAAACGGGTCGAACTGCTTTTTCCCGTAGAAGATCCCGACCTTCGAAAACGTATCCTGCGCATGCTCGAGCTGCACATGCAGGACAACAGCAATGCGTTTGAGCTTCACTCGGATGGTTCCTACAGCCGATGCAGACCGGCGAAGGGCGGCGAGCGCATAAATGGTCAGACAGAACTCCACCGCATGGCACAGAGCGCGAGGTCGAAACGCGATGCAGCGACTCCCGGTGAGCTTGCCGTGAGGCGAAAACCACCAGCAAGGAACAGATAGGCTCTCACGCCTCGGTACTCTCTATGCAACGATCATCATTTCTCCGGGACCTGTTCGCGGATCGGGTCTTTTTCGCGACGCTTTTCACCGTCGGGTGGCCCATTGCACTGCAGCACGGCTTTGTAACCGCACTGAATCTGCTCGATACCCTCATGGTCGGTCAGCTCGGAGAAGTGCAGATCGGTTCAGTCGCCCTGGGTAACCAGCTGTTTTTCCTGGTGATGCTGTTTCTCTTCGGTATCGGCAGCGGATCGGCGGTGTTCGTCGCTCAATACTGGGGTAAACGCGATATTCCCGGCATTCGTCGCAGCCTCGGCCTTTCAATGCGAATCGCGATACCCGGTAGCCTTATTGCAGCGACTATCGTCACCGCAGCGCCCAGGGTTCTACTTGGTCTGTTCACCGCCGATGAAGCAGTAATTGGGCTTGGTATCGGCTATGTCCGCATGGTCGCTCCGAGTTATCTCTTTACCGCGCTGACGATCGTGCTTGGCTCTGCCCTTCGAGCAACCGGCGAGGTTCGGTTGCCCCTGCGCATGACCGTTATTGCCCTCGGAATGAACGCACTGCTCAATTACGTACTCATATTCGGCGTCGGTCCCATTCCGGCGCTCGGGGTGTTCGGAGCGGCAGTGGGAACCACCGTCTCACGAGGCCTTGAAGCGTTTCTACTGATTACCGCCATGGTGAAGCGAAAACATCCCCTGGTTGGTCCGCTCCGGGACTACCTGACATCTACGCGGGCACTCACGAAACGCTTCTTTACCGTGACCTCACCGGTAGTCATGAACGAGATTCTCTGGTCGGGTGGAATGACCATGTATACGCTCGTCTACGCTAGAATGGGAACCGCCGAACTCGCTGCCAGTAACATCGCAGAGACCGTCATACGGCTGACCTTTGTCGTATTTATGGGATCCGCAGGCGCTGCTGCTGTGATTCTCGGGAACGATATTGGAGCCGGAAACCTCGGAAAAGCCTCCCGCGATGCGCGCAGGTTCATTGTGCTCGCTCCGATCGCTGGCATCGGGTTCGGTCTGCTCCTCGCAGCCGTATCACCCTTCGTTCCGCTCATGTATCAGGTGAGTGAATCGGTCAGAACAGATGTGACCCGCATGCTCCTGGTCATTGCCTGTGTTGTACCGATCAAGTCGCTGAACCTGCATGGGGTAGTGGGCATCATGCGAAGCGGCGGCGATACGACCTTCGCAATGGTAACCGAAGGCAGCATGCTCTGGGGCATCGGGGTCCCGCTCGCGGCCGTAACCGGGCTGGTACTCGGCTGGCCAATCTATTTCGTGCTCGCCGCCACGCAGGCCGAAGAAATCGGCAAATTCCTGCTTATGATCAGACGAATTCTGACGGGGCGGTGGATACACCGCGTGACCGAACACGACGAGGAACCAATCGACGCGATTTCAGCCTGATTTCGGTCGCTTCGTTGTAAATTGACCGGGCAGGGTCTACACTATCACCCAGTATGAGAAACGCAACACCGGTGCGGGCCCGCGTCAGACCCGCAGTCCTCGTTATAGCTGTCGTTATCGCTGTCGCCTCCTGCGCCACCGTGCCACCTGCCCAGCAGGAAGCGCGCGTAGAAGAGCTGATCGCCTTTGTGAACGCCGCGGAAGCCGAGGCACTGCTCGAGCAGTCGGGCAGACCCTTCCTGCTCGACAGCGAGATAATCGAACCTTCAAACGATATTTATGTCATGTGGCGGAACTTTATCGCTGCAGGGTGGTCTCTTCCCGGCGCACAGATCATGGGCATCGCTGCGGTAACAGAGCATACCTACCGGAGCTACGGCACCGGTCTCGAAATGCAGGCGTTTTTCAGCCGTCGCGTGCCGGAAGGCGCAGCAGTCGTGCGCGTGCAGACCCGACAGGCGACATGGGATCTTCTACTTGGCGGTGAGCGCGACGGCATGCCGCTTATCTACGGAATACGGGGGCCTCTATGAACACACGTACTCCTGTACCAGTCGTACTTGCATTTCTTGTTTTTGCAGCTCCCGCGCTGTTTTCCCAGCCCGCAGAGACCGTCTACGTGGAGGGATTTCCCGAGCTGCGCAGTTCCGCAGGCAGTCTGAGCGACCTGTTCTTTGGCGATCCCGTACGCAGCGGCGAAACAGTCATTACCGGTCGCGGCGATGTCGCGGAACTTCAGCTTCCCAACGGAAATACCATTACGGTTTCGTCGAACTCCGTGTTCAATATGCAGGACTACGATGACGAAGGCGAAACGCGCACCGGCTTTTCAAACAGCCGTGGTGCGGTCACCTATCGTTTTAACGTGCTGACCGGCCGTCAGCCCCGCATACAGAGCGCCAACGCGGTCGCCGGGGTCCGCGGAACCGTGTTCACCGTGTTTGCCGGAGACGACGGGTCGAGCCTCTTCCTTGTCGAAAGCGGTCGCATAGCCGTTAGCGCCCAGGGCGAGGAAGTGGAAGTCGGCGAAGATTTCGCCGTCGAGGTCAGAACCGGCGAAGCCCCCGGCGAACCGTTTGAGGTCCTTCGCGGTGCGATAGACTTCTCCGGCTGGAACGGCGGCCGGCAGGACGCGCTCCTGGCCAACCCCGTCGCCGCGGCCGAAGGCGCGTACCGGCGCATGCAGGAGCTTGTGCGGGAACTGAACCTCGCCGTCGCGGAGTACGAGCCGCTTCGCGCGCAGCTGACAGAGGCCCGCGCGGAGGCGACGCGGGTGTTCGAGGCGGAGGGGCAGGACGCGGTTGACGCATTTCGCGAAGAATTTGTCCGTCCCCTCGAGCAGGCGACGCCGCGACGACTTCTGAACGTGCGTTACTGGGCGCTATCGACGTTGAGCCTGCGTCGGCATGTGTTTGGTCGAATGTACAGCCTGTTGAAATCGACCTACGTAATGGAGCCGAACCACCCGGACTGGGTGGCGTATCGAAACGTTCACACCCAGGCGCTGGCATTGTTTGAAGATGCGGTGGTACCCTGGCTGGTACCCGCCGACATATAGGATCGCATAAGGAGATCGTGAACATGAAACGACAAAGTAAACCTGCAACGAAAATCAGGGTTCGATTGATCCTTGGGGCGATTTTTGTGGCCGCCTTCATTACGGCATGCCCGAATCCGGATCAGCTGATGGATGCGAGGATTAATGATTTTCTGGATGATCTTTCTCGCATTACGGGTGAAGATTCCTCGGATGATAGTCGCGCGTCTCAGATAGTCGACCGACATTTACACCCGGAAGCTAGAAATGCCGACCAGGTCAGAACTGCGAGTTATTGGAATGATGCGTTTAATGCCGAAAATGCGACCGCTTTTAGTTGGACCTTGGGTTCATCAGGCGATGATGCCGCTCTCGGCGGAACCGTCAGACGTACAGGTACTGTAAGAGGCACTCTTTCGAGCGGAGATGTTGATACCCGTTCGGGAGTAAGTTTCTATATGAAGGAAAGTGGTTCGAATTGGCTTATCCGTGGTATCAGAGAGTCGGGAGCTTCGAACTTCCTCCTCGAAAACATCCGCTAACCTCCCTTCCAGCACAGTTATCCAGAGGCTGCCGGCGTGATCGCCGGTAGCCTTTTTTTTTGTGGGTGTGGTACCGTTCACGGGAGCCTGTGAACTGCCATGCGGGCGACTCACGTCGCTTATTTGTATACACAAATGCTTGATTCGCTGAGGTCGTGCCCGTTATTCTGCGAAATGAGGTGATTCTGATGCGCTTTTTCTCGTATGCCGGTATCGTGGTTGTACTATTCGTGCTTGCCGCCTGTGGAAACGGTTCGGCCGATGGTACGACCGATGCGGTGGAATTTCGTGACGCGTTTCTGGCTGGAGAACTCGACTGGGACGCGGTGCTCGAACGGGCCTCAGCCGAAGGCGAGGTGGAGTTCTTTCACTGGGGTGGAAGCGAGGCGCTGAATAACTGGATGGAGACGTCTGCGAGGGCGTCAATCGAGGGGCAGGGCGTACAGCTGAACCTCCGGCGTTCCGATACCCGCGACGTCGTGGATCTGATTCTCGCAGACGATGCCTCCGGCCGGGGGCTCGGGCAGGGTACGGTCGACGTCGTGTGGATCAACGGCGAGAACTTTCGCATTCTCCGCGACCGAGGGCTGCTTTTCGGTTCATTCGCGGATCTGCTTCCCAACTCACGCTACTTCTTTCTGGACCCGGACGATCCACGATCGTCCGTGAACCTTTTCGACTTCGGAACACCGACCGACGGCATGGAGATGCCCTGGGCGGCGTTCCAGTTTACCTTTCGGGTGGATTCTGCGCGCGTCGCGGACGCGGATATCCCGGCTACGTTTGCCGTACTCGAACAGTGGATGCGCGCGAATCCGGGCCGGTTTACCTACGTTGCGCCACCGCACTACATAGGCACGACCTTCGTGCAGACGCTCATGTACGAGAAGAATCCCGACGGGACCGGGCATGTGCCGTTTCTTGCCGATCCGGTGGATGTCGAACCCGCCGAGCTCGCTCGCCTCATTCGCCCCGCGTTCGAATGGCTGCGTCGCGTGGAGCCCTTCCTGCTCGGTGGTGGGGGTTCAGACGGTAATCCCGGTCGCCCCGTCTATCCGGCGACAGCAGGCGCGCTGCAGTCGCGCTTCGTCAGCGGAGAGATCGACTTCGACATGGAGTTCGGGGTGTACGACGTAGACCGCGACATTCGGTCCGGACTGTATCCGCAGACGGTCAGAAACATCATCTTCCCTGAGTCAGGAATGATAACAGACAAGAGCTTTCTCGCGATTCCGTCGAATGCTCCGAACCCGGCAGCCGCGCTTGTGGCGATTAACGCCCTGTCATCCCCCGAGAGCCACCTCTCGAAGCTTGTGGAGATTGGCTACGCCCCGGGGCTCGACGTCCCGCTGCTCGATCCTGCGATGCAGGATCGCTTTCTGCGCGAAGCCCCGGATCTCGGTGGTGTGACGGCGGAAGCGCTTGCTGCGCGCGAAGTGCCGAACGTGAATGCCGGGCTCGTGGACATTCTCGACACGGTATGGCTCGAGTTCATCGCGGAGCGTTCCGGCCGGGACTTCGAAGACATTGTTGCCGACGCGTGGAGGGATGCGGTTGAATAAGGCTCGTCGTCGGCAGCTGTCGATCTTCCTCGGGCTCGCGCCCGCGCTGTCCGTCCTGACGGTTCTCTTCGTGGGGCCGCTCGCGCTCGCGTTGATACAGAGTCTCGGCTATGCCCCCATATTCGGGGTCAGGGAGTTTCCGACCCTCAGGTTCTACACTGCCGTTCTCGGCTCGACCCGATTCCGGCTGGCCTTCTGGTATACGATGCTGTACGCGCTTGTTCCCACGGTACTGTCGACGATATTCGGAACGTGGCTGGCCGTCGCTGCGCGAGCTCGCATGCGCGGTGTCCGGTTTCTGAGCTTTTTCGTGCGGCTTCCGCTGGTCGTGCCGTATCTGGTTGGCGCTGCGCTGGTGGTGGCGCTGTTCGCGAATGGCGGGCTTGTCGCTCGTGTGCTGTTTGCGGTCGGGATAATACAGAACACCGGAGATTTCCCGCGCATCCTCTTCAGCGCCGGCGGGTGGGGTATCATGCTCGTGTACCTGTTCAAGCAGGTGCCGTTTACCTTCGTCGTCGTTTCATCGGTGCTCGCGGGTATTGGCCCTGAGCTCCAGGAAGCAGCGCGTACGCTCGGTGCGAGCCCCTGGCGGGCGTTCAGGCACGTGGTGCTCCCCCGCATATTCCCGGGCATTGTCACTTCCTCCCTGCTTGTGTTCGCGTTCAATTTCCAGAGCTACGAAATTCCGCTGCTGCTGGGTCCAGGCTTTCCCGGCACCTTGCCGGTGGAGGCCTTGCGGAGGTTCCAGCTGCCGACCATCGCGCGGCGGCCCGAAGCCATGGCCTACGTCATGATAATTACCACCCTGTCCGGAGGGATTCTTTTTCTGTACCTGCGCGCGTACCGGCGCTGGGAACGGTCGCGAGGTGGGGTATGAAACGGTCTGTGCTCTCGAGTCGCATGGTTCTGACGATCGCGGCGCTCCTGTTCGGGCTTCCGTTCCTTCCGCTTGTTGTCGCCTCGTTTTCGTTCCGGTGGCACTGGCCGGATCTTCTCCCCGGGGCGTGGCTCTGGGACGCGCGCGGTACCACCCCGTTTCCCGTTGGCTGGGACTATCTGTTTTCGCCCATATCGGGACTCGGGCCAGCGTTCCTGAACACCATGACCATAGGAGTGGCCACATCGCTGCTCGCGGCATTCATAGCCCTGCCGGCGGCCTACACCCTCGCGCGGCACAGGTTCCGCGGGAAGGAAGCCGTTGAGTTTTTCCTGCTCGTACCGGTGATTGTGCCGCAGATCGCCGTGGGTATCGGAATGCTTCTGCTCTTTATCCGGCTGGGCATTGCACGCACCTATACGGGAATCGTTCTCGCGCATCTCGTGCCGACGCTGCCGTACTCGGTTCGCATCCTGACATCGGTCTTTCAGAATCTGGATCCGGATTACGAGGAGCAGGCGCGAACGCTCGGTGCTTCCCGAATGCAGGCGTTCAGGCGGGTCGTGCTTCCAATGGTACTGCCGGGGCTTGTCACCGCACTTCTGTTCGGATTTCTGATCAGCGCAAACGTGTTCCTGCTGACCTTCCTGATTTCCGGTGGACGGCTGGAGACGCTTCCAACGATGCTGTTTCAGTTCATTGAATCCGGGGCCCCGCTTGATGCTACCACAGCCGGTCTGGTACTTATTGTCTCGGCTCCCGGGCTTGTGTTTCTGGTTCTCTCGGATCTGCTCACCGGCGATCCGGTTGCAATCGGCCGCACAACCCTGGTGCAGGACGCGAAACAATGAGCAGTATTTCCATTCGCTCCCTCTCGAAACGCTATGATTCCACGCCGGTCCTGCAGGATCTCGATCTTGACGTCGAGTCGGGGTGTTTCTTCGGACTGCTCGGGCCAAGCGGCTGCGGGAAGACGACGCTGCTGCGCCTGATCGCGGGCCTCATAGAGCCGGATGCAGGTGACATTCTCTTCGACGGACAGTCGGTTGTCGATGTTCCACCCGAGCGTCGTCGCATCGGCATGGTCTTTCAGCAGCACGTCCTGTTCCCGCACATGACGGTCGAGGAGAACATCGCGTTCGGGTTGCGGATGCGCGGGACGGGGCTGAAGGCCGCACTGCCCGCGGTAAACGATGTCCTCGAACTCGTGCAACTCAGCGGCTACAACAAGCGTTTCCCGCGCCAGCTGTCGGGTGGTCAGCAGCAACGGGTGGCGCTCGCCCGGGCAGTCGTAATTGATCCGGTCCTGCTCCTGCTCGATGAACCCCTGTCGAATCTTGACGCGAAGCTGCGCGACGATATGCGCGAACTGCTGCGGAGCGTACAACAGCGGCTCGGGGTCACCACGATATGCGTGACCCATGATCAGACCGAGGCTATCGAACTCTCCGATCGCATGGCCGTGCTGTTCTCCGATGGGATTGCGCAGACCGGGGCTCCGGCCGAGCTCTACGAACGGCCCGCGAACGTCCAGGTCGCCGAATTTCTGGGGTCAACGAATCTGATCCCCGGGACGCTTGTCGGCACGGACCATGCCGAATCACCAATCGGGCGCCTCCGTATTCGCGAAATGGCAGCTGCGCAGTGTGCAGACGGGGACGCGGTCCAACTGAACATTCGATGCGAGCACATAGGCATGCACCCGGCGGGCGATGAACACCAGTCGCAGGCCTGGGTGCGGCTTCCCGAGAACCACGCCTTCGCCGAGGTCGTCTCGTCGGTCTATCGCGGAGG
Source organism: Spirochaetales bacterium (assembly GCA_007121695.1). Taxonomy (GTDB): domain Bacteria; phylum Spirochaetota; class Spirochaetia; order DSM-27196; family SKKC01; genus SKKC01. The sequence goes on from SKKC01000190.1 coordinate 10,627, forward strand.
GTTTATTCTGTACCTTGTGCGTTCAGGAAGTCAGACGCTTCGGGTAATCGAACGCTCCGACCGGCAGTTCGTTCCGGGAGCCCGGGTAGTACTGCGGATTCCGGCGGAGCACGTGGGGGTTTTGCCGGGGCCTAACGGCGCGTAGTGCGCCGCTCGATTGCCAACAGTCTATATACATCGTTCCGATGCTTCTTGATATTGTTAGTGTCTACTGTTTGTCCCGCACGTTTCCGTTCGGTCAGATCCAGCCAGGCGCGGGCCTTAAGAGGAATAACGTATTCTGGTGCTACAATCGGTACGTCTTGGACAATGTCCCTGCCTCGTAGTATCCAGTCATAGTAATCGTCGTCGAGCAGTATCGCAGACAGACTGACTACCTCATCTTCTACGCGAATCGGCGTCAAGGCCTGGGTTTCGACCGGAGGAAATAGACCGCTCGATCTTGAGAACAGTTCTATCATCGCCGGGTAGTTAGTTCGTTTTGGTTTCGAAAAACGGTGCAACTGTCTGTGTCCGGATGATTTCTCGCGAATCTCATACGCTCCGGTGTCAATGAATTCCAAGAGGGCGTCGACGAACTCCTTTGTCAGGGCTTCGGCGCACAGAACGATATCAAGACCCTTCGTAGCTCTGAACTCGTATCCGGCGATATCAAAGGCTATATGGCACGCTGTTCCACCGATGAGAACATACTGCTCAGAAAAGCCTTCGAACTGATTAATGAAAACATCGAGCCCCTTTACCACCGCATACCCCCTTCGAGTTCCTCCAGTGCCTGTTCTATCCGTACATCAGTGGTATCCCGCAGGGACAAGTAAAGTGAAAGCGGATCAACCAGTTGTTGCTTTCCGTGGTTGTGAAACAATCCCGGAGAGTAGTTCCAGACTTCGACCTGTACGCACCCGTCATCTGCGTTGCGGAGAATCTGGATTTCGTTAGCACTCTGCAGCTTTTTCCACTCGCGTCGATCTACCGCATACACATGGTACGGAGGTGCGGCCAGCATGGAGTAGGAAGCGAGTGCATCCAGTCCAGCGTAGCGATTCAGATGCTTAGTGGAGTGTCCTCGGGTAACATAATGACGGCGTGTTACCGGACTGCGAAAATGGGGTTGCGCGTTTTTCCAGACCTGAACTTTCGGGATTCTGTTTTCCCAGAGATCGCCGATTGTATATCCACTAAACGAATCTGTGAAGATCTGTTCAATTTCATGGAAGGCACGAGAAATGGTCATTTTGCTATAGCCCAGGATACGTGCCATTTCGGTAACGGATGCTTTCTTCCAGGCTAAGTTTGTTGAATTGTATAACCAGTGTAACAGCACGGTCTGGGTTGCTGGACTGAACTGGCCACCTTCTGGTGGGCTTCGTCGGTAGTACTCACGCAAATCCATTGCCAGGGCCGACCTTCCCAAAGGGCTGCTGGTGGGGGCCATCATCAGAAACAAAGAGGTGATAATTCCGGATGGCAGCACTGTTTTCCAGCCCAGGGACCATCTGATCATCTTTGCCATGCCCAAGGCCTGTTCCCAGCTGGAATGTTTTTTGTAACCGGTTTTTGGTTATGGTCCAGGGCCAATTGCCGCGGATAACACCAGATGTTTGGTAAACGGCGAATCTTGAGCGCAAGGGCAAATACATTTCAGCTTGTTTTGAACACAGCCGCCCTGGACCTTTTCCAGCACTGAGGTCAGGGCTTTAATGCTCACCGGCCTGGCCAGTCAGTTTCCATTCCCGCTGCCCCAAACTTTTCCCGGTCTACTTTTTCGCCTCAATGTCTCAGGAGCATGCCCCTACAATCATTTTGCAGGCTTGGTCATTTCAGCCCGGAACCTGAGACTTGATAAAAACCTGCATCTCCGGAGGCCGGGTCAGGTGCTTCTTCACAGTACACGAGTCCACCGCCCGGACAATGGCCTGACGATACTTTTCCGGAAAATCCGAAGGAAGCTCTATCTCAAAATCCATCCTGGTGATTCGCTTTTCGGTTTTATCCCAGTCATACAAGACCCTGACCCCCAAGCCCACGGTGTTGATCTTTCTTTTCAGGCAGAATGTCAGGGCGTAATACCCCGCGCAGGCAGCCAGCGAAGCCAGGAACAGTTCAAAAGGATTGGCCGCGGAGCCCTCTCCTCCGTCCTTTACCGGCTGGTCAGTGAGTATTTCCCATTCGCCCAATGCTGCCTGGATTTTCAATCCCCCTTGAAATGACACCACAATCTGTTTATCCATGATCCAGTCTCCCTGCTTTGTCTATTTAGCTTGAGAGTGAAAAGTTAAAATAAAGTATCTATTCACAACAGGTTTAAATTAGCATCAGCATTAAAGGCCTGCCTGGGGCTAAGGTTGCGCCAATGCCTGCGCTGTTTGACCGTCGACGGTTCCGTTGGGCAAACATGAAAGTCCTTAAGGTTTTGATAATTATCCAGACTTGTTTAAGCTCTAAGTCGATTACTGATAGTAAATTAAATGTTTATCCTACGGAACCGCGACAGGGAGTTCGCAGGCAAAAGAAAACTTAGTCCCTGGCAGGCCAGGGTTATGGTTAATAGTTACGAATTATCGGTTCTTCCGCCTTAAGCGTACTTGTCAAATTGAACAACCTGTTCAGAGCGTTAGATCATCAATGCCTTGAGCTGCTGATTTATGGGCAGGGCTTTGTTCTTTGCGGACCACGATCCCGGCCATATATCTCTGGGGGTTTTCAAGACGTCCCTGGTAATAATCCATGATCTGCCAGCCGCTGAACAGCCCGGGCAGCTCATGGTCCTTGAGCAGAAAATCCGGATTGGAGGGCTTTCCAATATCCGCCTGCCTGGCGGTGAATGTTTCGTAGATGATTATTCCCCGGCTCTGGACCGAGCTTTTGATATCCGGTATCAACGGTCTGTGCAGGTACCTGAAGACCATAACCGCGGCAAAATACTCTTGAGGAAACAATCCCCTTGTTCCTGATTCAAGATCAACCTGCCGGGTGTAGACCAGCAGCCCTTTTTCAGCAGCCCTGGCCTCAATGTCCTTCAGGAATTCTATGTTTTTATCCCAGAAATGAACCTCAGCCCCATTTTCAGCCACCAGAAGACCATTGCCCCCTGATCCGCAGGCCAGGTCAAGGACGGGTCCGGTCCGGGCGGCCATGAGTACTGTTTTCAGGTTTTGAGATAAATATCCTGAAGCAAGCGGATCTCTCACGGTGTTCAATCACCCGGCCTTGACAATGCCCGCGATGATGAAAACGGTGGCCGGAAGCAGGAGCAGAAAAACAGGCACGGTAAACAGAAGCAGCAGCAGCTGATCCTGGTAGAAGATGCCC
>SKKC01000031.1 GCA_007121695.1 Spirochaetales bacterium
GTACAGGTCGGCTTTCTGTTTACGACGAAACCGCTTGTACCCGACCCGAAGCGGATCGCTCCGAACTTCGGGAAATGGGCAAAAAAAAGTTTTGCGAGTGAAGAGGCAGGATTTAACCTGGCGAAAAGCCTTGGCAAAGTGCTCATGATCGCAGCCATCGGTTTTTTTAATATACAGGCCCGCTCGGGGCAACTCGTTAACCTGGTCCACGGGACAATACAGAGCGCTATATCGGTCATAGCCGGGTTGGCGTTTCAGGTGTTGCTGCAGACCTCACTCCTCTTCCTGATTCTGTCTCTCTTTGACTACGTCTTTCAGAGACGTCAGCACATCGAGAGCCTCAAGATGACGAAGGAAGAGGTAAAAGAGGAGCGCAAGAACTATGAGGGGGATCCACTGATCCGGAATCGCCTTCGGCAGCGTATGCAGGAAGTTCTCAGCAGCAACATGATGCAGCGAATACCCGACGCAGACGTTGTTATTACCAACCCGACACACTTCGCCGTCGCCCTCGAATACGATCGGGTCCGTATGGACGCGCCCACCGTAACGGCCAAGGGGCAGGACCACGTCGCGCAGAAGATCAGGGAACGAGCCCGCGAAAACAACGTGCCAATTGTCGAGAATAAGCCGCTTGCACGTGCGCTACATGCGGAAGTCGCTATAGGTGACTCGATTCCGGAGAAGTACTACGAAGCGGTCGTAAAGGTTCTCAAGTATGTGTACAGTCTCAGCGGTTCTGAGAAACGTCGGAAGTGGTGGGGAGGAAACTGATGTCGGATATGCGGACTATCTTCGGAAACACCTTCCTTCGGCAGAAAAGCGATATGCTTGTCGCCATAGGTGTGCTTATGGCCGTGGTGATGTTCATTGTGCCGCTGCCAGCCTTCCTGCTCGATACCTTCATGGCTCTGAACCTGGTCCTGAGTCTGCTGGTAGTATTGATCGTCCTCTACACCCAGCGTGCGCTTGATTTTTCCATTTTTCCGGCGCTGCTTCTTGTCAGTACGATTTTCGGGCTGGCGCTGAACGTCAGCTCGACGCGACTGATACTCAGCCAGGGGAGCCTTTTCGAGGGCAGGCTTGTTCGTGCGTTCGGAACCTTCGTGGTCGGCACCGGCGGCCTTGAAGGTATCGTAATCGGAATCATCATTTTCGTAATCATTATAGTTGTCCAGGTTGTCGTTATTACAAAAGGTGCGACGCGAGTAGCAGAAGTAGCTGCCCGCTTTACGCTCGATGGTTTGCCCGCCAAGCAGATGGCGATCGATGCGGAGTACAGTGCCGGAGCGATCAGCGACGAGGAAGCAAAACTCAAGAAGGAAGAGCTTCAGAAGGAAGTTGACTTTTACGGAGCCATGGACGGTGCGGCCAAGTTTGTCAGTGGAAACGTCAAGGCTGGCATATTTATTACCGTACTCAACATCGCCGGAGGCATGGTCATCGGGATGACGCTGCTCGGTGAATCGTTTGATATCGCACTCGAGACGTACGTCAGTCTGACGGTCGGTGATGGACTCGTTAGTCAGTTTCCGGCCCTCCTCGTGTCGACTGCAACAGGTCTGATCGTCACCAGGGCCATTAGCGACGGTACCTTCGGACAGGATGTCGGAAAACAGTTCTCCCGCTACTCGAAGGCCTATTTTGTCGCAGCAATGTTTCTCGCCGGAACCGCCTTTCTGCCTGGCTTCCCGTGGTATGTACTCCTGCCGCTTGCCGCTGCGTCGGTATATCTGGGAATACGCCTGAGCGGTGCGGAAATCAGGGCGGAGGCCGAGCAGGAGCAGAAACAGCACGCCGAACGGCAGCCAAAGAAGGAGCCGGAAGCGACGCAGGTCGCCCCGCTTGATCCCATATCACTCGAACTTGGATACGGGCTCGTACCGCTTGTCGACCGGGATCAGGGTGCAGAGCTTCTCGAGCGGGTAACCCGAATACGGCGTGAAGCCGCGCTTGATCTCGGACTCGTCGTCCCGCGGATTCGAATCATAGATAACATGCGGCTTGAGCCGAGCGAGTACTGTATCAAGATTCGCGGAACCGAGGTCGGGCGAGGAACGCTTCGTCTGAATCACTACCTGAGCATTAATCCGGGCGGAGAGCGTGACGACCTTCCGGGTGAGCGAACCACCGACCCGGCCTTCGGTCTTCCTGCGCGCTGGATCACCGAGGAGTATCGTGAACAGGCGGAGCGAGCCGGTTATACGGTCGTTGACTCGCCGAGTATTATTGCGACCCATTTAACCGAAGTGTTGAAGAAGCACGCCTCCGAGATCCTCGGGCGTCAGGAAGTGCGGAACATGCTCGATACACTCAAGCGCGATTATCCGGCGGTTGTGGAAGACGTGCAGGGCAATCTCGGTCTTGGCGAGATACAGAAAGTGCTGCAGGGTCTGCTGCGCGAACAGGTTTCAATACGAAACATGGTGGCGATTCTCGAGGCCGTTGCCGACTTCGCAGGTGTGACGAAGGATACCGGATTTCTCACCGAGAAAGCGCGACAGGCAATCGGGCGACAGATCTGTCTGCAGTATGTCGATGATGCCCGGGCTCTGAATGTGGTAACGATAGATCAGTCGCTCGAAAAAGCAATTGTCGACAGCCGGATCGATACGGCCTCGGGAGCAATCCCTGCATTGAAACCCGAACTGCAGCGTGCGTGGATAAACAGTGTGAGCAACACCGTTCAACAGGTACAGCAGCAGGGCCTGCCAGCAGTTATATTGTGTTCGGAGCAGGCGCGGCCGCTGGTTCGTGCCGGCATTGCGCGGGATCTACCCGATGTCGCTGTGTTGAGTGTACCCGAAGTCGCGGATGATATCCGCGTTAACAGCGTCGGTGAGGTAAGCGTGCAGCAGGCAACCGTAGAAACACAGGCACACGTATAGCAATGGGAGAATAAGGATGGGGGGAATGGAATACTTTGTCGAACAGGGAAAGACACATACGGAAGCGATGGAAAAGGTCCGAAACAAATACGGATCTCACGCCAAGGTGATGCATCACCGCAGCGTACGGATGGGTGGGTTCCTTGGTCTGTTTACCCACGAAGGCGTCGAGGTAACCGGGTACATATCGCGGCCTGCCCGGAAAGCAGTTGATCCGGCATTCGAAGAGCAGAAAAAGCGCTTTCTCGGTTCGGTCGCCCCCAATCTTGCGGACACGACCAGCCGATCGGAACGCGGAGAGGAAACCGGGCCGGAGCAGACATCAGGTGGCTCTCGAAGCTCGACTACGCTTGACACCCTGCTCGAGGAAGTGAAAACACTTCGCTCCACGCTCGAAACCCGGTCCGCTACCACCTCGGATTCCGCAGGAGAAAAGGAACACCCGACGATACGCCACATTCGCAAGCTGCTCGAGCTGAACGAGTTTACTGCTTCCTACTCGGGAATGGTCGTCGACAGGTTAAAGCGCGAGTTCGCGCTGGAAGAGCTTTCCGACACCGATACCATAGAGAAGCATGTTGTGGACTGGATCGGGGAGTCGATTCGAATCGATCGCTACGAGCCTGCAAGCAAAGGAAACGTTTTTATTCTGGTTGGGCCAACCGGTGTCGGCAAGACGACCACGATCGCGAAACTGGCGGCGATGTGGGGAATAGAGCAGGCCGATCGCCCCGCGAAAGACGTGCGCATGATTACCATCGACAACTATCGCATCGGTGCCCGCCAGCAGATCGAGACCTACGGGGAGATCATGGGTATTCCGGTTCACGCGGCCGAAAATTATGCCGATCTAGAGAAACAGATTGCCGTGTATCGGGATGTCGACGTTGTGTTCGTTGACACCATAGGAAAGTCGCCTCGCGATTATGTGAAAATCGGCGAAATGAAAGAGCAACTGGACGCCTGCGGGAAAGGCGCGGTCGTGCATCTTGCTGTCAGCGCGACGACGAAACCGAGTGACCTTGATTCAATCATTCAGCAGTTTGAACCGTTCGGATGTTCGTCGGTGGTTGCAAC
>SKKC01000253.1 GCA_007121695.1 Spirochaetales bacterium
AACGCCCTTCCACAGACAGCGCTTATTGCACTGCCCGAATTGACCACCTTACCACCCGCGACTCCGGCAACCCTGCGGTTGGCCCGAGCCGCTCTCGAAACGGTCGATTCACTCGGAATGCACCGTTACGGATCGGTTTGGTCATTTTCGCCGTTTGAGTTCCTGTGTTCTCAGAAACCACGTACGAAACCATTACGCACCTGCCACCCCGCACCGTAAACGCGCGCGTTCGCGAGCAGGCGATACACTCTGTTCTACCACCGATAGTGCGCGAAGGCCTTGTTGGCCTCCGCCATTCGATGAGTATCTTCTTTCTTCTTGAACGCAGATCCGGTGGAGTTGAACGCGTCGAGCAATTCTGCACCTAGCTTCTGCCCCATGGACCGACCACTACGGTTCCGGGCCGCAGCAATAAGCCACCTCATCGAAAGCGCTTCGCGGCGACTCTCCCGGACTTCGACCGGGACCTGGTATGTCGAACCACCGACACGCCGACTCTTTACCTCGGCCACAGGCTTTACGTTGTCGATTGCCTTCAAAAACACCTCGAGCTCAGTCTTGTCGGTTTTTCCGCTGAGAAACTCCATCGCTTCGTACACAACGCGTGTGGCGGTCGCTTTCTTTCCGTGAACCATAAGCCGCGATATAAAGCGTGAAAGAGTCGTGTTTCCGTATTTTGCGTCGGGGCGAAGCTCCCGGCGACCCACTATCTGTCGTCTTGGCATAGCTGAACCTCTTCCTTAGGCCTTCGGCCGCTTTGTTCCGTACTTGGAACGACCTTTCTTCCGATCCTCGACACCAAGCGTATCCTTGGCACCACGAACGATGTGGTACCGTACGCCGGGCAAGTCCTTTACACGACCGCCGCGCACGAGCACAACGGAATGCTCCTGAAGGTTATGACCGATGCCCGGGATGTAGGCAGTAACCTCAATACCATTGCTCAAGCGGACACGAGCAACTTTCCGGAGAGCTGAGTTAGGCTTCTTCGGTGTCACCGTCATGACCCTCGTACACACACCCCGCTTCTGCGGACATGTCTGAAGAGCAGGTGAGTTAGTCTTCTTGTGAGACGATTTTCGACCCTTTCGAATCAACTGATTTACTGTCGGCATACTTTCCTTAACCTTTCAACGCACGCAACGGTGTACGCACGGTCCTGCTGAGCGTCTGATACGCTTTCGGGAATACACGCCCCAACCAGCGACGTGGTGCGAAAACCTATCAGACGCTCCGATAATTGTCAACCGCCGTACCGGCGGGGTGAACTACTGATACACTTCGGCCTCTGCAGGCGCTTCGTTCTCGGCAAGTTCGGCCTCACGCGCGCGCTCTTCGAGTATCGTCTGCATGCGGGCATCGAGATCTTCCCGGTTCTCGTCGTACAGCTTGATTCGCTTGTATTGACGCATCCCGGTACCTGCCGGAATAAGGTGGCCAATAATAACGTTTTCCTTCAGACCACGCAGGTTATCGCTCTTTCCAGCAATAGCCGCGTTTGTCAGTACGCGGGTTGTCTCCTGGAAACTTGCCGCGCTAATGAAGCTCTCGATATTGAGTGACGCTCGAGTGATGCCAAGCATAATCGGTCTTGCGACAGCGGGCTGACCGCCCTCGCGCATAACCTTCCGATTTTCTTCCTGGAAGCGCGGTTTGTCGATTTGCTGACCAAAGATGAAGTTCGTGTCGCCCACCTGCACTATTTCGACTTTTCGCATCATCTGCCGGATAATGACACCGATGTGCTTGTCGTTAATCGCCACGCCCTGGAGGCGGTAGACTTCCTGAACTTCGTTCATGAGGTAGCGTTGCAGCGCGTTTTCTCCGAGTATCTGGAGAATGTCGTGGGGATCGGTGCGGCCATCGCACAGCGGCTCTCCTGCCTGAACCTCGTCCTTTTCCCGAACAAGGAGGTGCTTCCCCATTGGGACTGCGTGCTTGAACTCTTTCCCGTACTTGTCCTGCACGATAATGATTCGCTTGCCCTTCACGATGCCTTTCAATGCGACCGACCCGCTGACCTGTGAAAGCACCGCCGCATTCTTCGGACGACGAGCTTCGAAGAGCTCACCAACTCGAGGCAGACCACCGGTAATATCCGCGGTACGAACGCTGTCTTTCAGCATTTTCGCGATGGTCCGTCCGGCCTTTATTTTTTCACCATTCTGCACCTGCAGGTAGCTCGATCCAGGCAGGCGATAGGTATCGAGAATCTCGCCGTCGTCGTCTTCAATAACAATGCGAGGCTCCATGGTTTCGAGGGAATGCTCCGTGATTTTCCGTTCGATATTTCCGGTGTCGTCATTCACCTCTTCGTTCATGGTCGTTCCGTCGATAATATCTTCGAAACGCACAATACCGTCGTACTCGCTGATAATTGGCTCGCTGAAAGGGTCAAACGACGCAAGTGTAACCTCTGCCGGCACGATCTGTCCCTCTTCGACCTCGAGCTCTGCTCCGTTCCGAACCTCGATCCGCTGCTCGGCACCGATCAGATACAGCTTGCCGCCCTGTATGGTGACGTAGGCATTGTCGTCGGCGAGGATCTCTTCTTTGCCCCGCTTCACGACTAACTGTCCTTTTACCACCTTATCGCCTTCACTGACCTGAACCTTGTCAGACTTTTCGATGTTCAGTTCGTTGAGCACACGATTTACCAGCATGTACCCCTTTCGTGTGAAGAGCTTCGGGCCATTCCCCTGCTGAACTACGTGTCCGTTTATGGATGTAACGTATACAGGGTATTTCAGGTAGGTCCTGTTCTCTTCACTGACCCTGGTTGCCGCACCACCAATGTGGAAGGTACGCATCGTAAGCTGGGTTCCCGGCTGCCCGATGGACTGCGCCGCGATAATTCCGACTGCCTGCCCGATATTGACGGTGCGATTGTCGGTAAGGTTTCGACCGTAGCATTTCTGACAGACCCCGTGCGCAGACTCGCAGGTCAGCTCAGTGCGAATACGCACCTGCTCTATACCAGCGTCCTCAATAGCGAGGGCAATTTCGTCGGTAATCTCCTCGTTTACGTCAACGATTATGTCACCCGTTATCGGATGCTTGACCCGCTCAAGCGTGAAGCGCCCGGCTATGCGGTCGGAAAGACTCTCGACAACCTCTTCGCCGTCCTTCAGCGCCCCGATGTCAAGACCGTTTATTGTTCCACAGTCTTCCTCGTTCACGACGACATCCTGCGCGATATCTACGAGACGCCTGGTCAGGTAGCCCGCATCTGCGGTCTTCAGAGCCGTATCGGCAAGACCCTTTCGGGCTCCGTTTGTCGAAATAAAGAACTCGATAACCGAAAGGCCTTCCTTGAAGTTTGATCGAATCGGAAGCTCGATAATCTCACCACTCGGCTTGGCCATGAGGCCGCGCATTCCGGCCAGCTGCCGAATCTGACTTCGACTTCCGCGCGCTCCTGAGTTTGCCATCATGTAGACAGGGTTGAACCCATCCCGATCCGACTCGAGGCGCTGCATCATGACATTGGTAAGCTCTTCGTTCGTCTTACTCCAGACCTCAACCACTCTGTTATATCGTTCTTCGGTGGTAATATGGCCCTGCATGTACTGGTTCTGTATTCCGAGCACTTCGTTGTTGGCCTTGTCGATCATGGTCGTTTTCTGCTCGGGGATCATTATATCGCCGAGGCCTATCGTTGCCCCGAAGAGCGTCGCATACCGGAAGCCAAGATTCTTGACCGCGTCGAGCAGAAGAACCGTCGCGTGCGGTCCCTTGTCACGGTACACACTCGCAATAAGTTCGCGAAGCTCCTTGTCTCCCAGCGCATGGTTCACGAAGGGAACGTCGTCAGGAATCGCCTCATTGAAAAGAAGCCGCCCGACTGTCGTTTCTATGACCGCCCCGTTCACAGGAACCTTTACGAGTGCCTGGTAGTCTACCGCGCCGACTTCGCGCGCGTAGATAGCCTCGTTCGGTGACGAGTACCGCTTCCCTTCGC
>SKKC01000073.1 GCA_007121695.1 Spirochaetales bacterium
CCGGGCCGGGAAGTTCGACGCTCGTACTGCTGACGGTACAGCACGTATACGTGGCCGACGGGCTTGTCGACGAGGATCTGCACGTGAACGTCGAGAAACTCGCCCCCGTTGCCCGACTGGCTGGCAACAGCTACAGCCTGCTGCAGCCGCCGTTTACGCTCGAGCGCCGGCGATTTTCGGGGATATAATCGGCAAACTGCATGCGAAAGCGGCAAATCCGTCTTGGACGACTGGCCGTGCTTGGTGGTATGCTGTGGAACAAACACATTGGAGGAACATATGAGACTACGAACAATGCTGGGGCTCGTCGCCCTTGTCATGATAGTCATTGTGGGCTGTGCGACTCCCGCACTCAGTACCAGCGAAGTTGCTGCAGATCTGGACACATTTCTTGTTGGTGACGTCATTGTCGGCGGAACTGTCGCACGCGGGGTGCCGGTTACCGGAACGAGCATGTACGTGTATCAGTTCGGAAATGGCGAAACCACCGTTGCGGTGCTTTCACCCGAATCGCCCGAGCGTGGTTCCGCGCGTGTCGTAACGGGCCGTGTGGTTCCCTTCGACGGCGAGCTTACCGACGATGTTACCGGGGCCATTGAAGCCCATCTGGTGGCGAATGGCGTCGACGAAGATTCGCTTGGCGCAGCGACGAACCGGTCCGCGGGCCTTATCCGGACCTTCACGATCGCGAACAGCGCGAGCTTCTTCATTCTTGAAGATGCGCCTGTGGAGTAGGGTTGCCTTCAAGCACCCGAAACCGCGACAGTATCACTGTCGCGGTTTTTTTTATTTCCTGACCAACGAGGTGCAGCTGCCATGAAGTACGAACTGGAGACTATTCCTGTCTGGGAAGCGTACGAGGCCGACGCGGCCTGTCCGCTATGCTTTCTCTCCAGGCGCCTTGAAGCACAGTATGTCACCTTCTATCTGGGCGACTCGGTCATGACGCCCGAGATCCGGGTGCAGGTAAACCGTCGAGGCTTCTGTCCTGATCACTGGTACGCGCTGCTCGAATCCGGAAACAAGCTCGGGCTCGCGCTCATGGCTACTACATACATCGAGACTGTCCGTGAAAGCCTTACCCGGGATCGGCGTGCCCTTGCTGGCCGGAAAGGGCCGAGTCGAAAGACATTCGAGACGAGCCATGCCCGCATGACAGAACGTACTGCCGACTGCCTGATTTGTGAACGTATGGCGCATACGTTATCCAATTACGCGTACACGATCGCCCGTCTGTATACGGACGAGCAGCAGTTTCGTGATCGTTTCGCCGTGTCGAACGGGTTCTGTCTGAAGCACCTGCCCTTTGCGCTCGACGTAGCGCACAAAGCGCTGAAAGCGCCCGAGTTTGCCGCGTTTGCCGATGCGGTTTTTTCGGTGGTCGATGAAGATCTGCGTCTCGTGCACAGCGATCTGTCGCTGTTCACCGGTCAGTTCGATTACCGGTCTACCGGTCCGGTTACCGAGGCAATGAAGGCGGCGACTCCGGCTGCGGTGCGAAAAATTGCCGGAACGAACCGTACGAAAACCTAACGCCGGGAGAACAGTTTCTTCTTCGGGCCCTTGACCGAAACCTCAACGCCGCCGAAAAGGGCGAAGCCCTTCACAATAACCGTTGGCCTGTCAGGGCCTGCCGAGTGCGACACACCCTCGAACGCCCCGAAAACTCCCGTCCCGCTGACAACGACGTTTATGCCTGGTGGAGCGATAATCTCGACACCACCGAAGACTGCGTAGCATTCGATTACGTACTCCTCGCCCGGTACGAAGGCGGTGTTCCTGAGGTCGAACTCCGTGCCCCCGAAAACCGTAATCGAAGACGTTGCCTTCGCAAGGCCTCCGGATCCACCGCGCTCGGCGCCGCCAAAGACGCAGACGACCCGGTCCGACGCGATAGGCGGTGCCGATGCCATCAGAAAGCCCCGTTCTTCGGGTGCAAGGGCTGACAGTTCGCTCGTTCCTGTCTGAACGGCGGGCATGGGTGCGTCTGCCGCCGGCAGATCGGCAACCAGCCGTCTGAGCTGCCGGATATCGGTTGCGCTGTTTGCTTCGTCGAGCCGACTCTCAAATTCGTCTTCGGTCAGATAGTCGTGGGAGTATCCGTCGCTGATTCGATCGACAAACTCCTGCCGGATCCGTTCGCTGACGCGAAACGCCCGTTCGGGTTCCTGGTGGTCACTCATGAAGCTCATAGTATGCCGACAAGGGCCGTCTCGCAATAACTTGTGTCCCGGCGGGCGTATCACTATAGTCCTCGTATGGGCGATTCTTTGCATCGGGCACCGTCGGTATCAGGTACGACCTGGAAGTTCGCGGGGCTTGAGTTTTTCTTCTGGTCGAGCGTCGTCGCCCTCGAAGCCTTTCTTGTGCCCTACCTGACCGAGATCGGGCTTGGCAGCGGCGCTGCGGGCATAGTCATGTCGAGTATCTTCCTCGGGGGAATAGTCGCCGCGCCTCTGTGGGGCGCGTTCTGCGATGCAGGAAGTCGCCACCGACTCGTAATGCTTTTTTCCTTCGCGGTTGGTGCTCTGGCCGTTCTTCTGATTCCCGTGTCTGGCGGGCGACTGATCCCCGTCTTCGCGCTGGGACTCGTGTACTCGGCGACTGCAAACGCCATGCCTGGAATACTCGACAGCTGGATCATGCACAGCCGCAGAAGCGACGCGGGCATTCAGTACGGACTCGCCCGCGGGTTCGGTTCGGCAGGGTTTGCGCTTGGTGGTCTTGCGCTGGGTCGACTCATAGATGCTTCGTCGATAGGTATCATGTTTCCCTACTATGCGATTGTGGTCGGGCTTGCCGCGATCATGGCCCTTCGCATTGCACGACAGAGCTCTCCCGGTGACCAGGAGCCGGAACATGAGGTGCCTGTGCACGCCGTTGCCGATAGACCGGTCGTATCTGAAACACCGCACTTCACCGGAGGCGCGGTGCGCGCCATGCTGTCCTCTGTGCCATACATTGTTTTTCTTGTCCTGTCCCTCCTTATCTTCATTCAGCTGCGGGCCGCGATAACGTTTCTACCACTCCTGATCTATGAGTCAGGCGGAAGCAGTACGCAGGTGGGGCTCTCTCAGACAGTCGCTGCCGGCGGTGAGATACCGTTCATGTTCGCCTCTGTCCTGCTGCTCAAGTGGTTCAGGCCGCGCGCGCTTCTCCTGTTTTCCATGGCCATGTTCGTGTTTCGCATCGGCATCCTCGGGTGGATATCGAGTCCGGAGGGACTTGTGGCTGCACAGGCGCTTCACGGCCTGTCCTTCGGGGTATTCCTTCCGGTCAGTATTCATTACATTGATCGTATTGCACCGCGGCAGTACTCAACCATATTCCAGACCACGGCAACTTCGGTACATTTCGGGATAGGGAGCGTGATTGGAAGCTCGCTGAGTGGTATAATAGTTGCAGCGATTGGTTTGCGTGCAATGTACAGGCTTCTGGCCATACCCGTTATTGTGGCAACCATGGGCTTTGCGATCTTCCTTGCTGTTGATTCGCGAAGGGTGCGACAGGCAAGCCAGGCAGACAGGACGGTACTATCAGAATGAAATCACCCAGTCGATTTGGCAGCGCTCTCCTGTTTGTTCTGGTTTGTGCAGGTCTTATTGGTGCGTTCTTCGTCTCGGCGATCAGCGAGCAGCTGCTTCGCCGCGACGACGAGTACATCGTCGAGTTTCGCAATACACCCGTCTCGGGGCTCGCCGTCGGGTCGCGGGTACAGTACCGCGGTATAAACGTCGGTGACGTACGTCAGATTTCCTTTGCCGAGGACGATGTCGAAACGATACAGGTTCGGGTTGCCATTGACAGCTCGGTTCCCGTGCCGTCGGACGTTCGCGTGGGCGTGCAGCCAATCGGCATATCAGGCGTTACGGTGGTCAGTCTCAGCGGTGGTACCAACTCGGCTCCGCGTCTGGAACCGGGAGCAATCCTCGTTGCCGACGGTTCCCTGCTCGACGAACTGACTGACACGGCTCGAACAGTGGCAGCGTCGCTCGACGATATTGTAGATGGGGTTGTCGAGCTTGTCGGAGAAGAGAACCGTGATTCGGTACGGGCGTTCCTTCAGACAGCCGCCGCCGTGCTGGACGAAAACCGCGGCGACGTTCGCGCGACCGTCGACAACGTAGCTGCGGGAAGCAACGAACTTGTTCGTTCCATCGAGTCTGTATCGCGCAGCGCCGTTGGTATCGAGCGCATCGTGGAGAGCCTCGAGCAGACCGTGGTGACGCTTGATTTCGCTGATACGATTGAAAGCCTGAATCGGGCGATACAGGCTGTTGAAGGGGTGGTGGCTGGTGCCGGTGGTACTGTCTCGCTGCTCGAACAGACGGTGAGCGAGAACCGACAGACGTTCTCCCAGACGGTCAGGTCGCTCGAACGCACCATCGTTTCGCTGAATGACCTGGTAACGCAGTTGAACAGCGACCCGTCACTGCTGCTCCGCGGACGCTCGACTGGAGGAACACTACGATGAGCTACACCTTTCGATATCGGCCTGGACTTCTGTTCGTGCTTGTGGTGTTCGTCTTCGGTGGGTGCGCGATTTTTCCCGCCCGCGAGGCGTTTTTCTATGCGCTCGAGTACGAGGCGCCGGACGATCTGCCCGGTCCGCTCTCGTCCAGCCTCGGTGTTATCCGCGTATTCGAGCCTGGCATATCGACTGCCTATAACCGGCGGCAGATTGTCGTACGGGACGGAACGCCGAGGTTTCAGTATCTGACGGACGACATGTGGGCGGTGGATCTGGTCGACAGTCTGCAGTATTTCGTAGAGCGATACTTTATCGATGCCGGAACGTTTGAGGCGCTTGTCGGAGAGTTCAGTCCCGTCCGCGCCGATCTTTAGCTTCATGCCGCGATACGCCGGGTGGAGTTCTACTGCTGCGACGACCCGGAAGCCCGGGTGGAAGTCGTGTTCGAGCTTCGACGACCCGGCGGTCAGGTAGTGCTTCGCGAGCAGTTCCGAAGAAATGAATCGCTTCCGGAAAATGATCTGGTCGCCTTCGCCCGCGGAGTCAACGATCTGTTTCTCGAAGCAGTTGTGCTGCTTGACCAGAGAATACGGAGCGAACGCGCTAATCTGTAGGAACTCATGCGAATTGAAGGAAAGATCCTGTATCTGGAAGGCGAACTGACCCGCTCCACCGTTCCTCTGATTGCACGAAAACTCGGTCAGCTTCGAAGACGGACCCTTCTCTCGCTGCAGAGCGTTGATCTTTCCGCGGTCAGTCGTGTCGATTCCAGCGGGCTCGGGCTTATAGAGACGCTTCGCGACGGAGGGTACCGCAAGCCGCTCCCCATTGTGCACGCATCATCCGCGGTGGAAGACGTTATCGCGACCTTTGCTGACAGTCCACTCGAGATGCCGGACGAACCTCGCCGCGGGTTTTTCAGCGACGGTATTGTCGCGGCGATCTACGCTGTCTACCACATAATGACCGAAGGTTTGCTCACGGCTGGCGAAGTTTTTTTCGCGTCGGCGAATGCCCTCTTTGTGCCGGCACGGCATCGGAAGGGCGCGATATCCGAACAGATCGTACAGATAGGTGCGCGAGGCGTTCCCATAGTCGGCCTGCTTTCGTTCATTATCGGATTTATTCTGGCCCTGCAGGGGGCGGTACAGCTGGAGCAGTTCGGTGGTACTCCGTTCATCGCCGATCTGATGGCGCTTGCAATGTTTCGCGAGCTCGCACCGCTTCTGACGGCCATTATCGTTACCGGCCGGACCGGATCGGCGATGGCGAGCGAGATTGGAACCATGAAGGTTACCAATGAGATCGATGCGCTTCGAGCGATGGGGATTCGACCACTCGAGTACGTTGTCGGACCGAAGTTTATCGCAATGACGGTAGTGGTTCCCATGCTCGCGTTTCTGAGCGCGGGTATCGGTATCTTCAGCGGTCTTATAGTTTCGGTATTCGTAGCCGGGCAGCCGGCACGGACCTACATCGACCGGAGTCTGAACATACTCTCCGCCGGAGACGGACTGCTCCTGCTTACAAAGTCACTGCTCTTCGGGTGGACAATCGCGGCGATTGCCGTGTACTCGGGCATCCATGTCGAGGGTGGCGCGGTCGAAGTCGGGAAGGCCACGACCAACGCGGTTGTGGCGACTACCTTTGTAGTGGTTATTCTGAACGTGGTTTTCAGTCTGGTGTACGTTATATAGGGGCAGGCATGAGCAGTTCACAACAGGCGGTGTTGTCAGTTCACGAGCTTGACTGCCACTACAAGGGAAAACAGGTGCTCCACAGCGTGTCCGCGTCTTTTCCGCCGGGACAGATCACGGTGATCGCCGGGCGAAGCGGCTGCGGGAAGACCACGCTTCTGCGAAACGCGCTGCGACTGAACGAGCCGAGTGCCGGCCGTATCGAAGTGTTCGGCCAGGATGTGACGCATCTGAACCAGGATGAACTCATGGACCTGCGGCCGCGCATGGGCGTCCTGTTTCAAAGCGGAGCGCTCATTCAAAGCTACACTGTCGCAGAGAACGTGGCCGTGCCGCTGGAGCAGCATACCCGCATGCCGTTGAAGCTTATCGAGCGGGTGGTGTCGCGAAAGCTGGAGCTGGTTGAACTCGCGGGTTCCGAGCACCTTATGCCGTCAGAACTGTCGGGCGGAATGAGGAAACGCGCTGCGCTCGCCCGGACCCTTGCGCTTGACCCGGAAATCGTCTTTTTCGATGAACCGAGCGCAGGGCTCGACCCGGTGACGGCTGCCGCACTCGACGAACTAATTGTCAGCCTCAGCCGTAAACTCAATATTACGGTGGTCATAGTCACGCACGAACTCACGAGCATCAAACGAATTGGCGACCGCATGCTCTTTCTCGACTCGGGAAAGGCCATTTTTGAGGGCCCGCTACGGGATGCCCTGAAATCCGAGCTTCCCCCGCTACAGGAATTTTTCAGGCTGAGCGATCCCGACCAACACGTCGAAGAGTCTGGTTCATAAACTCGATTTCATCCTGATTGACCCTGTGTCCCATGCCCGGGTAGAGACGGCAGGTAACTGACGCGCCCATGCGTGTGTAGGTGTCTGCGGATTCGGTAACGCGCTCCTGTGGTATGTGTATGTCCTGATCACTGCATCCGAAAAACGCTGTTGTTCCGTCCAGACTCCCGCTGTAGGTTCTGGGCGTTCCCGGCGGCCCGATAAGCCCCCCGCTGAGCGCGAAAAGCCCACCGTATCCGGCAGGTCTCAGCGCCACGAACTCGCTTGCAAGGCAGGCTCCCTGGCTGAACCCCAGAAAGCATATCCGTTCGGTCGGTATACCATCGCGAACCAGCCCGGCCACGATGCTGTCGAGCGTGGCAAGGGCAGACGACATGTAGGGTTCGTTTGAACTCACCTCTTCGAGGAAGCTGTAGGGGTACCAGGTATTGTCGTGGGCCTGTGGCGCGACGACGTGTAATCCGTCGCTCTCGAGTTCCGACAGAAGGCCAAGGATGCTCTCTGCAAGCGCGCCGCGCCCGTGGACCATAACGAGCGCACCTCTGGCACTGGAAGGGTCGGAACCGGTGCGTATCGCCTGTTCCGCGGAGTGAGGACCTGGGTTTGTGTCTGGGATTCGCGCATTCATACGGCAGAAAATACGCATCACCTTGATGCGGTGACAAGTACTTGTATTTTCGATAAAAAATTACACAAAATGATTCCGCACGGGGGTGTACGCTCTTTCAAGCTTGTATAAACGATGATATCGTGCTTAACATATATTACTAAAGGATTGAACCTATGAACGAACAGCATCTGCAGGATGCCATCCGAAAAGGTGGTTTGAAAGTAACACCACAGCGGCTTGTTCTGCTTCGTGAGATCATGGCCTGTGGTCATCTTGGTGTCGACGATCTTTTCTCCCGTGCGCAGACTCATTTTCCTTCCATCTCGCTTGCGACCATCTATAAAAATCTGCATACCCTGTCCGACAACGGTATCCTTCGGGAGATACCCCTGCCAGGTCAGCGGTCGGTATACGAGCTCGCACACGAAGAGCACATTCACTACGTCTGCATGAACTGTGGCACGGTGCACGACCTGCCGGCAGACATGGACGCGATTGCCGATGCGGTGCGCGAGCAGACTGGCGCGGATTTTCAGACCATCCGGATTACCGTTGGTGGAAGCTGCCCGGACGGCTGCAGCGAACAAAACGACCACGTACATCATGGGGTCGCGCATCAGGATTCACCGGTGCTGTCATAGGCAACATTCTGTGTCTTGACACGTTTTGTTGAAAGCATCACGGTAGTCATCGTAATCTTCAGGGCATGGTGAGTGCATTTGCACAATTCCAGACCGGCGGTATAGTCCGCGAGCGCACCGTTTGGTGTGCTGATCCGGTGAGATTCCGGAACCGACGGTACAGTCCGGATGGGAGAAGATTGCGGGTTTTTCGATTCACGCGTACCCACTCTCTGTTGCCTGCACGGCATGCCCTGTTACACACGAAGGAGTACTCCCATGGCCGGGGATAGTGTGTACATGGAACGAGCCCTCCAGCTCGCATCCATGGGCACCGGCAGGACCTCGCCGAACCCGCTTGTCGGTGCGGTGATCGTTCGCGACAATCAGATTATCTCTGAAGGCTGGCACGAAGCCCACGGCATGCCGCATGCGGAAGCCGTTGCAATTCAGCGGGCAGGAAAGGCAGCGCGGGGAGCAACGCTGTACTGCAACCTTGAACCGTGCTGCCATAAAACTCCCGAGAAACGCACCCCTCCCTGTACCGACCGCATAATCGAAGCGGGTATACGACGGGTTGTCTTCTCCATGTTCGACCCGAACCCGCATGTTGCCGGCATGGGAAAGACCACACTCGAAAACGCAGGAATTGAGACGGCAGTGGGAGTGTGTGACGCCCCGGCGCTCCTCATGAATGAACCATTTATCGCCTGGATACAGCGGCGCATTCCCTACGTGCACCTGAAGATCGCGCAGACGCTGGACGGGAGAATTGCGGCTGCAGACGGGAGCGCTGAATGGATCAGCAGTGAGCCCTCGCGCCGGGCAGTGCACGCCATGCGGGCTCGCTACGATGCGGTGCTTGTCGGGGCAACGACTGTCGAAGCGGACGACCCGTCTCTGACTGTTCGCCACGTGTCAGGACGAAACCCCGTTCGCGTTGTTGTTGACACCAGATTGTCTCGTGTTGCCGGCAGCCGGCTGTGTAATGATCCGTCGGCACCTGTCATTCTTGTCTGCAGCATGGAGGCGGCGAGTACGGCTCGAGGTTTCGCCCCGCATGTGCAGGTGATGGGGTGCCGAACGACCGACACCGGTCGGATTGATCTCGCACATCTGCTTGAACAACTCCCGGCATTCGGCGTGACGAGCGTGCTTGTCGAAGGTGGCGCTGCCATTGCGACGTCGTTTGTTCAGGCCGGGCTCGTAGACCGGCTGACGGTATTCACGAACCCGAGCCTGCTTGGTTCCGGGGTATCGTGGCTGTCCGACATCTCCGTTCAGTCAGCGGCACGGCGACCGCGACTGACACGGGTGATTCACGCCCGGAGTGGCGACGACGACCTTGTCAGCGGTCTCATGAACGAAACACGAACATATGGAACACTGGAAGCGCCTGACGTGTCAGACGGGGTTCTTCCGTGGAACCAGACAGGAGAATAGAAGAGTATGTTTACCGGTCTCATAGAAGAGCTTGGGACAGTCCAGGCGATCCGGCCCGCAGGTGACGGGGTCGAACTCGATATTGGCGCTCGGGTCGTCACCGACGATGCGCATGTTGGCGATTCGATTAGCGTGAATGGTGTATGCCAGACCGTTGTGCGACTGTCGGATTCGGCCTTCTCGGTTCAGGCGGTCGGCGAAACGCTGAAAAAAACTTCGCTCGGTTCGCTCGCAGAAGGAGCCCCGGTACACCTGGAGCGCTCGATGCGCGCAGATACCCGCATGGGCGGACACATGGTCCAGGGACACGTATCCGGCCTTGGTACGGTGGTTGACGTTACCGATCGGGGACAGAGCTTCCTGTTACGGCTGAGACTGCCCGGGGAACTTTTACCGCTGGTCGTGCCCGAAGGTTCCATCGCGCTCGATGGCGTGAGCCTGACCGTCGCAACAATTGAACACGACATAATCGGTATTAATATTGTGCCGCATACGGCAACCCACACACATCTGACGGATCATGAACCAGGAGATGTGCTCAACGTCGAAACGGACATACTCGGTCGCTATGTCGAGCGTATGTTTCGCGTCTATGCCGATGCGCTTGGAGGTACCACTACATGAATCTCAACAGACTGCCTGACGGACGGGTCCGTCGGGCGATAGAAGATCTGCAGGCGGGAAAGATAATCATTGTTCTCGACGATGCAGACAGGGAAAACGAGGGCGATTTCCTGTGCGCAGGCCAGTTCGCCGGCCCGGACGTCGTGAATCTCATGGCTGTGCACGGTCGGGGGCTTATCTGCGCTACCATCACCGAGAAACGCGCAAAGGAGCTGGATCTGCCTCCGCAGACCGGTACCGTATCCGCTCTGCACGGGACCAACTTCACCGTCAGCGTCGATGCCGTTGAGGGCACGACAACCGGTATTTCCGCTGCCGACAGGGCGAAAACCATCTCGGTCCTGTGCGATCCGGACGCCAGACCCGATGCTCTCGGACGTCCCGGCCACATGTTTCCGATCGTAGCGCACGCCGAGGGGCTGTCCGCCCGACGGGGACACACCGAGGCCTCGGTGTGGTTATGCGAAGCGGCCGGCCTGTATCCGGTGGGGATTATTTGTGAGATTATCTCGGAAGACGGAACCATGGCGCGAGGCAGGGAACTCGAGCAGATTGCCGAACGATTCGGCATGCACATGGTGCATGTCGACGAAATAGCTGCCGCAGCACAACTGACTGGGGAGTAGAACAATGCATACCGACGTAACGCACATACAGGGCGACCTGAACGCACGCGGAAAGAAATTTGCCATTATCATTAGCCGCTTCAACGGTCTCGTGACCGAGCAGCTCTACGGTGCCGCCGAGGACTGTCTGCTTCGACACGGCGCACAAGCCTCGGACATAACTGTTGTACGTGTACCCGGCAGTTACGAGATAGGACCGGCTGCAGCCAGGCTCGCCGAACGCCCGGACATCGACGCAGTCATCTGTCTTGGCGCAGTGATACGAGGCGAGACGACCCACTACGACTTTGTGGCCGGTGAAGCAGCAAAGAGCATCGGACAGGTCGCCCTCGAGTACCGCAAGCCTGTGGTATTTGGCGTATTGACGACCGAGACTGTCGAACAGGCGCTTAACCGGGCCGGCGTGAAAAGCGGCAACAAGGGCTGGGACTGCGCGCTGACGGCGATAGAAATGGCCGATCTCATGACGAAACTGTAAACCACGTACACATGCAGCACAGTCTTCGCTTCTCGTACAGGCAGGTGTTTCTGTTCTGGACTCCACTTGCCCTCATGTGGCTTGTCATGGCTGTGGAACAGCCCGGTCTCGCGGCCGTTATCGCGAGACTGCCTGACGAGACGCTGAACCTCGCAGCCTTCGGGATCGCGTTTTCGATCGCCCTGGTTATAGAAAGCCCGATAATTCAGCTGCTGTCTGCCGGTACTGCCCTGTGTTCGGATCGGCGTCGATACGAGTCACTGTTGAGGTTCATGCACCTGCTGGGTGCCGGGCTTACCGTGCTGCATCTCTTTGTCGCAGCGACTCCGCTTTTTGCATTTGTCGTACGGTCGTTACTGGGCGTACCCGAAGAGCTCGTCGAGCCGAGCAGGATTGCCTTTCTGACCATGACGCCGTTCACGGCGCTTGTCGGGTATCGAAGGCTCTGGCAGGGTGTGCTGATCCGCTACGGACATACACGAGTCATTCCGGTCACCATGATCATTCGACTTGCGTCGGTCGCGGCGGTTCTTGTTCCGGGGTTTTTCCGGGGTGGTATCGCAGGTGCAACCCTCGCAGCCCTGGCGCTGATCGCGGGCGTGGGTTCATCGTGTCTGGCGAGCTGGCTGTACTGCCGTCCCGTGGTGAAACATGAGATGCCGGGAGACATCGACGATCCGTTAACCACCCGGCATCTGCTCGGGTTCTACGTGCCACTGTCGTTGACGAGTGTTATCTTCCTGTCGGCGCAGCCCCTGCTGACCTTCGGAATGGCCCGGGCAGTGTCGCCGACCGAAGCACTCGCGGTGTGGCCGGTTTTGAACGGGTACATGTTTCTGTTTAACGCCATGGCGCTCAGTT
This sequence comes from Spirochaetales bacterium, assembly GCA_007121695.1. Lineage (GTDB taxonomy): Bacteria > Spirochaetota > Spirochaetia > DSM-27196 > SKKC01 > SKKC01. The sequence goes on from SKKC01000073.1 coordinate 12,216, forward strand.
TTCAGGAGGCCGTCGTCGCGATCCTCGGCAGAGGGCAGGAGAACTATACGACCTTGCGCAGGTTCGCGATGTATCTTGCCACCGTACTTGGTCTGTTGTTTGCGCTCACCGCGTTTACGCCTGTGTCAGGTTTGTGGTTCCGTGGTGTGAGTGGACTGTCGGATCGCCTGCTGCCGTTTACGACGGTTCCTGTAATGCTGCTATTTCTTGTGCCTGTACTGACGACCGTCAAATCGTGGTTCCGCGGGCGACTGATTCACGAACACAAAACGGGTGCGCTCGCGACTGCGGTCGCCATACACAGCGTTATCCTGTTTCTCTGTGTATGGCTGGGCCCCATTCTGTGGCAGGTTCCCGGTGCGGTTCTCGCCGCGGGCAGTCTGATTATCGCCCTGCTGTCCGAGGCAGCGTATCTTGCATGGTCCGGTTATCGCGCGTCTGTTCGTGCCTCCACGGCATCGGCATAAAATACCCTCATGTCGGCCGTGAAATCGGTGCGCGACTGGTTCCGGCTGTAGAACATGTGCCCCCCCGGATAGTGTATGAGGCTCAGACGCTCCCGACTCGCAGGGTCGAGTTTCATGTTTGCGACGATTCTTTCGGCGCTGAAGTACGGCGTTACCAGATCGTAGATGCCGTGCGATATTCTGACTTTCATGTACGGATTCAGCTCCATGCCGTATCGCAAATCGTCGGTCGCTCCTATCTGTGTCTGTAGTACGTGGCGTTCGTAGTCGACCTTCCACGACCGGTTTACCTCGTGGCTCAGCAGGCGATACTCGCGCTCGGTCGTTACTCCGATCGTTGACCGAAGCTGCGTGTTTACACCGGCACCGAAAATGCGATCGATGGTGCTCAGGGTCGCATCCGGCCCTTCATACTGTTCGCGATCGGGGTAGGCGTCTGTAATGGTTATAGTGCCGTCGTAAAGGCCGAGCACCTTCCTGTGTTCGCGCAGAAGCTCCCGGGAAAACGTACGAATCCGTATGCGGCCTTCATTGCTGTGGATAAGGCGCTCGGGCAGGCCCGTGTATGTGCTCATGATGCCATAGTGCTCTTCGCGCTCGGGGCCTGGCATGAAGCTGCCGGAGGCAAGGAGCGTCGGAAGACTTGTAACGGCGAATCGCTCTGCGATCGTTCGGACAGTCCCGATCGCGTCCGGGCCGGTACCCGAGGCGCTCGAAGCCTGGTGTCGGCCGTGTGCGGCGGCAATAAGCGACATGGTTGGAAAGGTATCGACCCACGGGAGTACGTCATAGTCTGACCCGTCGAGCAGAGAAAACTCGAGTGCCGGAGAAATAAGTATGGCACCGCACAGCCCGACACTGTAGCGTTCCTGCAGCATCTTCACGAGTTTTGCCACGCGGAACCCGCCGTAACTTTCCCCTGCGATAAACACCGGCGATTCCCATCGACGGTGCAGCGACAGATAGGACTGCATGAACTCTGAGAGGCTTTCGAGGTCTCGGTTGAGTCCGAAGAACGGACTGTCCGGATTCGATTTTTCAGCATCCTCTTTCTGATTCGACGAGTCTTTCTGTTCAAGACCGCGGCTGAAACCGGTTCCGACCGGATC
>SKKC01000310.1 GCA_007121695.1 Spirochaetales bacterium
GTGCGCGATGGGGAGCCTCTATACGCCGCGTCGGCTTTCCATACCGGCCGGTCGAGGGCCGTGGCGGGAGTCCTTCCTCGTTTACTCCACAGGTCGGACTCATGCTCCCGCTTCTCTCCCGGCAGGACGTCGAACTATCCGTGCACACCGACATATCGAGTCCGGGCTTTCGCGACGGGCGACTGTCGGCGTTCGCCGACCTGTCCCTGTTCCAGCGGGTTTCGGTTCGCGCTGGCCTCGGAATCAGCGCCCGCGAACTCTTCGACAGCGCCGTGCCGTCGCAGTCCCTGATACCGTCGTTTGGCGTGACGGCCCGGTTTTCCGCCGGTCTCCCGGGAGCAACAGCGGAAAGCGGGTCCCGGATCGCGGAACAGGGCTGGGACCGGAATGAGTTCGCGGTTCACGCTGCGGCCCGACCGCTGTACGGACCGGTATGGGGCGTATCCGGCGGTGCTACGATCGCACTCGGCGTCGAGGACAATACCCCTCCTGTCATCGTCGTCGACTACGACGAACGGCGATACATCAGCCCGAACAACTCCGGTGTACAGGACGATGTGGTCATACCGGTACAGATATTCGACGAAGATCGTTTTCTCGAAGGCTATCGGTTCGTTATCCAGGATAGTCAGGGACGAACTGTCCGGGAGTTTTCGGCACGAACGCCGCTTCCCGAGGACCGAAGCGCGGCATCGTTTTTCCAGCGGCTTGCACGGGTCGATACCGGTATTTCGGTGCCCGAGAGTTTTCGCTGGAACGGGCGATCTGACAGCGGTACGGTGGTTCCCGATGGTGTATACGAGTTTTTTGTAGAAGCCTGGGACGATAACGACAACAGAGCCCGGTCGGAGCGATTCGAGATTGTCGTGGATCTCACCCCTCCCGAGGCACAGGTCTCGACTCCCTTCGGGGCAGAACGTATTTTTTCACCCGATGGCGACGGATTTCGTGACAGCTTTCCCGTGACCCAGACCGGTTCAACCGAAGATCTCTGGGTCGGCGAGATCCGCGATGTGGCGGGGCGGACCGTTCGCACATTCGAGTGGCGGGACGCAGCTCCCGCTGACTTTACGTGGGATGGTCGGGACGATGCAGGCGAACCGCTGCCCGACGGCGTATACTCGTACAGGCTTGCCGCGACCGATAGGGCCGGCAACAGCTTTTCACGGACGCTTACCAACATTATCCTCGATACTGAACCGACCCCCGTTGGAATTTCGATTGACAGCCGCTATCTGGCACCGACCGGAAACGGCGTGAACGAACAGCTTGGCGTTCGGATCGACGTTCCCGTGCGCAGGAACATACAGTCCTGGGAACTCCTTGTGCGGAATGCCGCAGAGGCGACCGTTTTTCGGCTCGCTGGCGGGGTAGACGGACCACCTGAGACCTACGAGTTTCGTGGTCGTGCAACTGACGGCTCACCGCTGCCCGACGGCGTATATTCGGTGCATCTGAGCGTCAGATACCGTGTGGGCCGTGTCGAGCAGGCGGTTTCACCGCAGTTTATCGTTGACACCGTACCGCCACGGGCGTTTGTGCAAATCGAGACCGACCTGTTCGCACCGACTGGCGACGGAAACCGGGACACTATGCTCCTGTACCACGAGACAGAGATCGCAGATTCCTGGGTGGGGCGTATCCGGACAGAAGCCGGAGACGTCGTGCACGAGGTTCGCTGGAACCGTGTGCCACCGGCTATCTACGAGTGGGACGGACGAACGACCGACGGGCCTCTTGCAGCCGACGGACAGTTCTCGTACCAGCTCGAGGGAGTCGACGCGGCAGGAAATCGTGTAGTCACGGAGCCGGTTGTATTTGGCATGACCACCGAAGACGTCGACCTGATTCTGACGGCCGATCTCGCTGCCTTTTCTCCGAACGCGAATGGCGTCCGGGACTTTATTACGCTGTTTCCTCGTGTTCGGGCGCAACAGGCAGTTACGTCCTACCGGATAGACGTCATGGACGAGTCGGGCGAGTCGGTGCGAAGCTTTCAGGGCAACGCACTGGTGCCGGAACGCGTTACCTGGGACGGAATCGATCGTGAAGGCCGACGCGTCCCCGACGGTCTGTTCCGCGCTTCCATGAACGTGACGTTCGAGACAGGCGTTAGGGCGCAGGCAGAAACCGGTACCTTCCTGGCCGATACGCGTGCACCCGAGATACAGGTTACGGTCGACCATCTCCTGTTTTCACCCGATGGCCAGGACGGCCGGCAGACAATTCGTTTCAGCCAGTCTGGCAGCGAAGAATCGCTGTGGACCGGTCGCATTACCGATGGGGCGGGTCGCACCGTGCGTTCCTTCTCGTGGGAGGGTATGCCGGAGTCGTTCACCTGGGACGGTCGTGACGACATCGGGAACCAGGTCTTGGACGGAGTGTACACCTACGTGATAGAGGCTGCGGACGCCGCCGGAAACTCCGTTGTAGCCTCGGTCGAGGATATTCGGATCGATACGCGGGCAACCAGGCTTTTTGTGACGCTGGATTCGCCAGGGCTCGCGCCGAACGGAAACGGAAGGTTTGAAGACATCGGGTTTAATATGATTGCGTCGTTGACCGAGGGGCTGAGCCGCTGGGATCTTCGCATAGAGCACGTCGAAACCGGGCGCGTGGTGAGACGCTTCTCCGGTCAGTCAATCGCCCGTGAGCAGGAAATCCGGTGGGACGGTCGAAGCGCCACAGGAGCGGTTGTCGCCGATGGCCGATATCGCGCGGTATTCGAGGCGCAGTACGACAAGGGAAACCGGCCTCGAGCGGTGTCGACGGCCTTTGATCTCGTGGCTCGCGCGCCGAGCGTGCAGGTTCAGCTTGACCCCGTTCCCTTCGCGCCGGACGGCAGCACGGAACAGAATGAACTTGCCATCCGGATATCGGTCGAACATAGTGTGGCAATCGACGAATGGTCGTTTGAAATACTCGATCGAAACCGCCGTTTCTTCAACGAGTTCTTTGGCAGTGGCATGCCGGCAGAGACTATTTTGTGGGACGGACGGGCAATCGACGGCGAAATGGTGATTTCTGCCGAGGACTATCCATATGTCCTGACCGTGACGGATGTGTTCGGGAACCAGACAGTTGTCGAAGGTATTATTCCTATCGATATTCTGGTTGTCGTCGACGGAGACCGTCTGAAGGTCCAGATACCGAGTATCACGTTTCTACCGAACAGTGCGTCGCTGATCGTGGATCCGGAAGACCCGCGCGGGAGGCAGAACTCGCTCGTGCTTGACCGTCTTGTCGAGATATTTGCCCGGTATCCGCAATACCGCATAACTGTCGAGGGACACGCGGTGAATCCATCGGGAACCGAGCGGGAAGAAGTGGAGTTTCTCGGGCCTCTGTCGCTGCAACGCGCACAATCAGTGCGGCAGGCACTCATTGATCGGGGTATGGCCGGGGCCCGGATTGGAACCGCGGGTCGTGGTGGCCGCGAACCGCTTGTGCCGCACGATGATCTGGATGAACGGTGGAAGAACCGGCGTGTCGAGTTTGTGCTTGAGCGATAAGCACGGGAAAGAGGTATGAATGAGGATTCCGGATTCGGTTATCGAACGCGTACGAGACCAGGTCGACATTGTCGACGTGGTGGGAGATTACGTTACGCTTACCCGAAGAGGAAACCGGTACTGGGGTTTAAGCCCGTTTACGCAGGAAAAAACGCCCTCGTTCACGGTTACGCCTGAACGGGGGCTGTTCTACTGTTTCTCGACAAACAAGGGTGGCAATCTCTTCACCTTCGTCATGGAAATGGAGCGTGTCACGTTTCCCGAGGCTGTTCGAATGCTCGCGCGACGTGCCGGGATCGATATTCCCGACGACAGCGATGAGGCGGAGGCAACAAGCCGGGAACCGCTTCGCGAACTGTACAGGCGCGTATGTGGAAGCTTTCAGTACCTGCTGACAACGCATGA
>SKKC01000100.1 GCA_007121695.1 Spirochaetales bacterium
CCTGACGGCAGACGTCGTAGACACCATAGACGGGTTACGCGAGGTCGTCGCGTTCGCGAAACCGGCTCGACAGCGCATTGTCGAGAGAAGCAGGATGCTTGGACGAACCGCCGGCAGACTGTACCGGCGTCTTGGCCTGTTCGACGCGGCGGTCGAGATATCGGTCGGGCTTATGCTCGTCGCTGTCGCGCTCGCCGCGATTGACAGCCCGGCCGGTGCAGCCATGATTCCTGTTGTACTCGGTCTGTCAGCGGGTTCGCTGTCTTCGGCGCTCGGCGTCGGACGGCTTGTAACCGATATCGGACAGACCATGGCGGCAGCCGGCAGGATCTTCGCGCTCATTGATGCGCCTCAGCCCTATGGAACCCGGGCAGACTCAGGCACAGGGGGTTCCCGCACACGCGCTTCGGCTGAGGCGCATTCGTCCGTCACACTGGAAAACGTCTGGTTTCGCTACTCACCGGACGGCCCGTCCGTGCTGCGCGGTCTTTCCTGCGTGATCGACCGCAACACCGTAATTGTCGGATCCAGCGGAAGCGGCAAGTCAACGATCGCGCTCCTCGCAGCGGGCTTCTATGTTCCGGAGGCCGGTACCATCCGCGCATCCGTAACGCTTGTCGAGCAGGAACCGTTCCTGTTTCATGCGACGGTGCGGTGGAATCTTCTCCTCGCTGACCCGCAGGCGGACGATCGGCGCCTGTGGGACGCGCTTGAGCAGGCGGAACTGGCGGATTACGTCAGATCCCTGCCCGAAGGGCTCGATGCAGATGTCGGCGCTCGAGGCGAGAAATTTTCCGGCGGACAGCGGCAGCGCCTCGGGATCGCCCGCGCGCTCCTGACGCCGGCACAGACCATTATCTTCGATGAACCAAGTTCAAATCTCGATCGAGAGACCGGTCGCGCGATCGAAACGCTGATTCTGGAACGCATTCCGGACCGAACTGTCATACTGATTACGCATTCAGCCCGCGCCGCACGGAAAGCCGATCACGTAATTGTGCTTGAATCCGGTACGGTCGCCGAAGCGGGGGCCCCGTCGGACCTGCGTGCGCGCGGCGGTGCGTTTGAACGACTGTTCGCGGCAGATATGGAGGAACGTACCAATGACATCTACGCCTGACCCTGGGGCCGCGCCAGCCGAAACCCGCAGGCCACCCTTCGCAGTGAGAATCGTACTCATTGTACTTGGAAGTATCGCACTCGCGCTCGGCCTTGTCGGCGTTGTGATACGCGGAATTCCCACGACGCCGATTCTGCTTCTCGCGGCGGCGTGCTTTTCGCGCGGTTCGCAACGCATGCACTCGTGGCTCACGAATCACAGGCACCTCGGGCCGATTCTCTATAACCTGAAATCAGGGCGCGGCATGACCCTGCGTCTGAAGGTCATGACCCTGGTGCTTGCCTGGTCGTTACTGCTTGCAGCGGCGTTCCTGTTGTTCGATGGTGGCTTTATGCGGTACTTTCTCGTTAGCCTGTGCGTCGCAAAACTCATTGCCATGATTGCGATACCAACGTACCGGCCAGAAAGAGAGCTATCACCAGATGTCCGAATTACACACGCTGACTGACGAAGTCAGAGTCGGTTCCATTACCGTTCGAAATCGCGCAGCCCTTGCTGCCATGACCAACAAGCAGAGCCACGACGACGGAACGCTCAGTGACGAGGAGCTTCACTGGCTTCTTCGGCGCGCCGAAGGCGGGTTCGGCCTGGTCGCTACCTGCGCCGCAAACGTGCTTCCTGGAGGAAAAACCTGGGAGGGAGAGCTTGGCATTTATCGGGATGCGCAGCTTCCCGGTCTCACCAGGCTCGCCGGGGCACTGCGCGCGGCAGGCTCTATCGCTGTTGTGCAGATCTTTCACGGCGGGTACCGCTCCCCGAGCAGCATTTCCGGTCAGCAGCCGGTGAGCTGCACGAGTTTCACGATAGATGCCGAGGGCTTCGAGCAACCCCGCGAACTGTCTACTACCGAGGTCGAGGCGACCATACAGGCCTTTGTGGACGCGGCAGTTCGAGCCAGGACAGCCGGATTTCATGGTGTGGAGATTCACGGCGCACACACCTATCTTATTTCCCAGTTTCTGAGCAAAGAGTACAACACGCGCGGAGACCGCTACGGTGGCACACTCGAGAACCGCTACCGCTTTCTGTCAGAGATAATCTGCGGGGTTCGTTCAGCCTGCGGCCCGGATTTCGTCGTGGGAGTCAGGGTTTCCCCTGGCGTTCCCATGCCGCACGCCGGAATGTCGCTTGCAGAAACCCTCGAGATTACCCCCTGGATGGTGGCCGACGGGGTGGATTTTATTCACCTGTCGCTGAAGGAAGCAGCCGGTACTGACCAGAATGATGAGCGATCAGGAGCCGCCGCGATACCTGGTGTTCGCGCTATCATACCGGATTCTGTCGCGCTGCTCGCCGCAGGTGGTATCGTCACCCGGGCCGACGTCGAGCGTACACGTGTCCACGGAGCAGACATGGTCGCCGTTGCGCGCGCAGCAATCGGAAATGCCCGCTGGCCGGAGATCGTGTCGGCCGGCGACCCCCCCGCGCTTCCACCGCACAGCGAAGAGCACCTGCGAGACGAAGGGCTTTCCCCCCGCTTTGTCGAGTATATGCGTCGCTGGCCCGGGTTTGTGGAAGGTGGGGCGTGAGGTTTTTTCTCGGGTGTACGCACGTGCGCCCGATCTGGAACCGGGTAGCATGCTGAAATGCGGAGCCTGCACCGGCTACCGTTCATGAAACCTGGGGCCACGCCCGACGCGTATGGGTCCCCGGAAGCTCGAAGGGTCAACTTCTTTCCCCTTCCGGGTGATGATGACCTGGTCCCGGTGCGCGAGCCTTCTCGCCGCGCGGCGGACTGTCTCCATGTGCTGACTGAACTCGTCTCCAAACCGCGCGCGGGCGACTTCTGACGGGCATAGCGTGCTCTTCGGGTCGCGACCCGAGAGCATTGCGATAATCTCGTGCTCGAGTTCGGTGTGAATCCGGGCTGTCCGGGATTTCCGGCACGACGTACTGCAGAACCGCTGCTCGGGGTTGCCGCGGTACTCGTAGCGTCGCCCGCAGTGTTCACAGATGCGGTCGGGCTTCATGATACGCCGAGCAGGTTCCGCAGATACGCGTTCAGGAGCGTCATGTCCGGGTCGAGCTCGTGGCGCAGGCGCAGGAAGTCGTCAAACTTCGGGTAGAGCTCTGTCAGGCGCGTACGCGACAGCGTGTGGCGCTTTCCCCAGTGCGGACGGCCGTTGAAATCCCGGAAGATGGCCTCCATGTCCGCAAAGTATTCGGTAAAGTCCATGCCCTGCGCCATGTGTACGGCAATGTAGCAGCTCTGCCTGCCATGACTCAGGCTGAGCCATCCATTGTCCGCAGCGCCGAAGCGCACTTCCACCGGAAAGTGGACCCTGTAGCGTTTCCGTTCGATTCGATCACGTATTGCCTCGATCGCAGGAACGGCAGCCTCGAAGGGCAGGGCGTACTCGGTTTCGTGGAAGCGGACCTTCCGGTTCGAGGCGAAGATACGATAGCTCTCGTCAACGACCGAAGCTTCCGTTACCACGCGGCCTGCGAACCTCGACAGTGCGGGCGACAGCGCCGGTACGAAACGGCAGGCTGCGCTAAAAGCGCCGAATGCCCCGTTCTCGAGGATCTCGTCGGCCATGCGCGACCGGCGCGACCGTGGTTTTACGGGTTCGTCTGTCAGGTCCGTGAACTTAAGCTGGCACGAGTCCGAGTGCGGAAACCAGAAAAACTCGAAATGCCGGTGGTGGCGGGCCCATTCGGTGCAGTGTGCACGCGCCTCTGAGAGGGGTGCCCGTCGTGCGACGAGTTTCAGCTGGTATCGGGGCAGAACCTTCAGTCTGACACGGGTAAGTATGCCGAGCGCTCCAAGCGAGACGACCGCGGCCTGC
>SKKC01000368.1 GCA_007121695.1 Spirochaetales bacterium
AAGACATACTCTCCCGTAAACGGGTCCGGCACGCCGAAGGGCGGCAGAATATCCTGCGGTTCGTTCGCTCGCACGTCGCGGGTAACGGTGATATCTCCACCGAGGGACCAGGGTCTGCCAGCCAGCCAGCGTTCCTGAAAGCTCAGCGACAGGCTCTGCGTGCCGGGCGATGCGGTCACGTTCAGCCCGAAGGTCTGTCCGAGCCCGCGGAAGTTTCTGTCCTGCCAGCCAATCTGCCCGCTGACCGGAAAGTCACCGCCGCCTCCGAAGGTAATGCCGAAGGTCAGGTCCGTCGTAGGTGCTTCCTCGACCGTCAGTACAAGGTCGAGTAGTCCAGGAACGCTTCCCTCGGGTATATCGTGAACGACGCCGGTAAAAAACTGCGTATTTGCAAGATTCTGGAGCCCCTGCCTGAGCCGCGTAAGACTGAACACGTCGCCTTCCTGGAGCGGAACCTCCCGAAGAATAACGTGGTCCCTGGTGCGTTCGTTGCCACGCACGCTGATGTTCTCGATACGCGCACGGCCGCGTTCCACAATCCGAATGGTATAGCCTATGGTGCCTGCCTGTGCGTCGCGGCGTTCTTCGAGGTCTATTTCGTTGAAGAGGTACCCACCTTCCCGATAGACGTCGAGAATCGCGTCAAAATCCTGTTGCAGCCGCACCGCGTTCAGTATTCTCCCTTCCTGCATTCTCGTGCCCTGGAGAAGCTGCTCGTCCGAAAAGATTACGTTGCCCTCGAAGCGGAAACCGCCGAAGGTGAACTGTTCGCCTTCTTCGATAAAGTAGGTAATTCGAAGGCGCGTTCGGAGTGGATCGTCGTCTTCAATGACGGTCCGGTCAATCTCGGTTACCTGCGCATCGACGAATCCCCGTTCTGCATACCAGCGCTGAATGGCTTCGCGGTCTTCCTGCAGATTTCCTTCGCGAAACACGCCGGAATTAAAGATGCTCTGCTCACGCGTCACGATGGCCCGCCTGAGCGAACCGGCTGACGCGAAGGTGTTGCCGACGAACAGGACCTCGTCGACCGTCGTGCGAGCGCCTTCCTCGATCCGGAAGGTAACAACCTGGCGGTTATTATCGTCTACGTCGGAAATATCGCTGCTGATCATCGCGTTCGCGTAGCCCTGGCTTCGATAGAACTGCTCGAGCGAGCGGGCATCGTTTCTGATGCGCGAGGCAATTACGACGTCACCGACCCCGACGAGCACTTCGTCTATAAGACGAGTCGCGCGGAAGCTTCTGTTCCCTTCAAAGCGAACTTCGGACACTGTCGGTCGCTCGGTTACAATGAAGTTCAGAATCATGCCCTGATCGTCAGCAGGGCGAACGGCCTCGGGTAGCAGGTCGGTAAACAGATCAAGCGCGAACAGTCGCCGCTGAATCTCGTTGAATACACTGTCGGTGAAGGTGCGACCAATGAACGGTTCTATGACTCCCTCTAGATCGCTCTCGCGAACATTTTCGAGGTCTTCGAACGTGATATCCACGATTTCACGGTCGACAAACCAGTCATCGTCCTGAGCACCAAGAACACCGGGAAGAAAAAACATGATCGCGATGGCGATCAGGGCGCGGGTCCGCATAAAATCTCCTTGCATAACTGCCCGTATCATAGTGAACCACGGGCGCTTTGTTAACCTTTAGTATGAAAAGCCCCACGAAAAGGTAAACTGATTATCCGGTACGAATAATGCACCGGGCGTGCGTGGAAAGAAACTCCACTGCAGATCGAAAAACGGAGTCTCGAACTCCAGACTGAATTCGCTGTCGATGTCTATGCCTGCGAAGGCTCGTTCACTCGCGTCGTCGAAGGGACTGCGCGCGCGGAACTGTACCAGCAGCTCGGCGAACACGTCCGGGCCGAGCGAGCGGCCGAGAAATACGGTCGTGTTGTTGAACACGCGTCCAAGACTCGGAATCGCTGCCTCGTCCGGGTCGTCAGTCGGGTCATCGATGACGCCCCGCACGAGGTTCTGGAACAGTTGCGTGCGTACGCTGAACAGATCGAGTTGCAGGGCGCTTCGAATGCCCGCCTCAGCGCGTCTGATAAGACCGAACTGCCCGACAAGCTCCGTCCCGGCGAGGACCGCCCCCGACAGACTCACCAGCGAGTCCCCCGTCGCGAACACACCGCCACCGAAAATAACGAGTAGATCTTCTTCGGACAGTGGTGGATCGCTGACCGCACGCACCGTCAGTTCGCTGAGCGGACTTTCCTCGGCGATGATCGAAATGCGTACAGGTCCGTCAGGCCCGATATCGCGGGTTTCGGCCCGCAGGGTCAGACGCGGGTCGACGTTCTCCTGCGTCTCATTGAATCGGATGAGCCCTTCGCGAATCAGGAAGGTTCTATCGAGATAGAACAGCTCCCCGCCCTGCGTCGCAACGTCGCCTGTCAGCGCGAAGGTGTTCCGGACAGTATCTGCCTGTATCTGCACGCGTGCACCCGGGGCGGATACGGCCCGGAGTATGGGAAGCTGGGTTGTGGGCCAGAGAAATTCGACTGAACGGCCCGCGGTGATCGTGAGGTCTACCAGAAGCGGGTTGTCGCGCTCCGGCGTCGGTTCGTCGGGCTCTTCGTCGACGGGGCCAAGCGTCATGGTCGTGTTGTGGGCGGTGAGCGAACCGGACAACAGAAGGTCGGCACCATTATCTATAATGCTGATGGTTCCCTGCCCGAAGCCGTCAACCATGAAGCCATCAAAGTCTTCAACAAAGCGAACTCCAGGCTGACCGACGGTAGCTATCTGCAGTTCAAACTGTTCGATATTCCATCGACTGATCAGGAAAAAGCCGGATGCGTCGGCGGTCGCCTGTCCAATGGGAACCCGAATCGGATGTATGCGCATCTCTTTTTCCGAGAATACGAGAAAACCGTTTGCGGGTCCTATGGTATCCGGAAGCTGGTCGACGGTCATTTCGAAGTTGGTCACGGGTATGGTGCCAAAAAAGTCGGGATCGGTTATGGGGCCGAGCATGCGCAGACTGCCGGAGGCGCGACCGGAGATAATCGCGGCACCATCGAAGTCAAAAACACCCGGCAGCGATGCTACGTCGAGATCTATCCCTGTCAGATTCAGCTCGACTTCGCCAGCAGAAAAAGACCCGTCTGCTTCGAGGCTCAGCGGGAGCGGGGTGCCGAGAGTCATGAAGAACTCTCCGGACGGCTCGACCACAATGGCGACCGATTCGTCCGGGCCGCCAATTACGCTCAGCCGCCCCGCTCTGCGGGCAAGATCGAACTCCCAGACGTCCGGCAGATCGGCAAACGCCGGGGTGCCAGCGAGGCGTACGGAAAGATCAAAGTCCTGTGTAAGAAGGCCAGCGTCGCCGTCGTGTTCAGCGTCGGTCTCGCTGTCGAGGTTTCCGGCAATTTCCACGCGCACAGGATATATGTCTCCACCCAGCGGGACTCGTGTATCGAGATTGGCCTCGATACGTGAGTCTACCGTTGATACGCGCGCGGTTCCGTCCTCGATGGATATGCCTATGTAGGCCGCACTCAGGTCTCGAAAGCTGACTTCGTCGCTGCCAAGCGAGAAGCGGGTCTGCAGCGAGAGCTCTTCACCGTCGAACACGGCATCGCGAGTCGAAATATCGCCTGACAGCAGAATGTTCCCTGCCCGTCCCGAGACGTCTACGCTCGCATCGGCAGCCCCGACGAGCGTCTCGACACGCGCCCGGCGAAGGTCGGCTCCGCGCAGCTGCACGCGGCCGTCGACGCTGTCGCCGACGGACAGTTGTATCTCGTAGCGTTCGCTGCTGTCTGCGGGATTGTCCGCAACCGCGTCGATCGTAAAACCGTTTGTACCGTCCCACTGGAGTATCGCCGCGGCTTCAATGCTCCCGAACTGGTCGGTCAGCCGGAGGCGGTCGAGAATCGCTCCACCCGAATCAACGCGACCCTGAGCCGAAAGATCCGACGTTTCGAGCCATGGAACTATAAGGTTCTCTGCCTCGAGAGATCGGAGTGTGATACGCCAGTCGTCCTCGTCAGTAAAAACCGCCTGCAGATCGGTGGACAGTCTCGTGCCCTCGTCCGTAAAGGCTGTTGTGGGCAGCGCGATGTCGCGGAGTCTGAACGAGGCGCTGACCGGCTGCCCCGACGGAAAAAACGCGTCTGCCTGAATGCCCGGGCCGCCTGTCACGGACAGATACTCGGGGCCAAGCATCGCACGAAGCTCGTACTCCACCCCCTGCACCGTCAACCGCGAGTCGAGCCCAAGAAGCGCGGTACGTGCGGGTCGCAGCACATACTCACCCGTGAGCACGATGTCCGGTAGACGCAGGTCGACCTGACCGCGCAGGTCTTGTCCCCGTACCTGTGCGTCAACGCGCGCCGAGCGGTCGGAGTACAGACTGTCCGAGAGTCGTACCTGGGCGTCGCCTGACCAGCGGTCAGGCTGTAGCCCGCGCCAGTTCGCATGGCCCGACAGCCGTGTCGTCTGCAGAAGATCTGCCAGCGGCTCCGGCACCGGACGGTCGGTGAACGCTGCCACCAGCGGGAGTACGGCCTCGGGCACCGATATGTTCGACAGCAGCGCGGTGGCACGTGCGTCTGCGAGGGACTGCAGGTCAAGATCTGCCCGGATCCTGATTGTACCGGGATTCGCGATTCGCGCGGATACATCGGTCTGTATTCGGCTGCCGGTCCGTTGTATCCGGCCGGACAGATCGGAGATGGAAACTCCTGCGTAGAGAATGCCTGCCGATTCGATGACACTCGCACCGTTATCCTCGGAAAGCGACACGGAGGCGCTCAGCGGCGGTCCGCCGGCGAGCGCAACGCGGTCAAGATACAGGGATCCAGTGGGTAGCAGCGTCTCGAGAGAGAGTGAGCCGGAGAAGAGAAAGCGACCGTAGGGTGTTGCGACCCGAAGGGTCGGGATACGCGCTTCGCTCAGATCGCCGTAGGTACGCAGATCGAACTCGAGTCCACCCTGTATGCGGTCTTCAGGTACTCCGGCGGAAAAATCTGCCTCGTAATCGGCCCCGCTGAGCCGGTCCCAGCTGAAGCGGGCGCTACCGGTCACCGTGCTCGCGAGCCAGGGGTCAATGACCGACCACGCGCCCTCGAGTCGAACCAGTTGCGACAGCTGATATGTGTCGGCAACCAGTGAAGCGGCGACGCTGTCCGGGGTAAGCAGGACAGCGACATCGACCGGTGCGTCGTCTTCCACCTTGCGAATTTCTACACGTTCAGACCCTGCCTGCAACCGGAACTGCTGTCGATTCAGCCGGAACAGGCTGCTGGTGAACGATCGGATATCGAGCAGAGCGGTCACGTTCCCGAATGACGTATCAAACCCGCCCTCGAGGCGTACCTGCGCCTCCACCGGGCCGAGCTCGGCCCAGAGCGAGGTATGCCCGTCGAGGTTGAAGCGGGCGTCGACGTCCAGACCATTCTGCCCCTGCGCAGCGTCGAAGCGGAGTCGGCTCATGCGTATCTGCCCAAGCTCGTCCTGCACGGTGACCGTCAGATTTCTGCCAGACACCACGATGCCGTCGGGTATTGCCTGAACAAGGCCGAAGGTATCTCCGGTGGATGATTCACCTTCGGCCCGGCTTCCTGTCAGGAGCTCTACAAGCTCGGTATCGATGCGTGTGTCGACGAATATGCTTGTGTTCTGTACGCGAACACCCCGTATGGCCTGTTCGGGTTGCCCGAACAGCAGGGGAAGAATCGCGTAGCGGACCGAAAGTGCTTCGAGTTCGAGAAGCGGGTCCGGGCCGTGTATCGAACCAATCGTGACCCCGCGAATCGTAAACCTGCTCAAAATGGAGGGAGAAATCCTCTCGTAGGAAAACGACCTGCCGAGCTGCTGCTCGATGCGGGTCACCGCTTCCTGGTGCAGCCGTGCCATGCGTTCGGACACATTCCGCTGCACCGGAGCAAACAGAACCGCCGTCAGCCCGATAAGTGAGGTAATCAGGATTCCCTGCAGGAAGTTTGTCAACAGGTTCTGGCGTTTGGCGTTCAATTCAGTTAACCTTAGCGATACCGTGCCCCGCGACGCACCCCATTCCCCTCACCGGTG
This sequence comes from Spirochaetales bacterium, assembly GCA_007121695.1. Classification (GTDB taxonomy): domain Bacteria; phylum Spirochaetota; class Spirochaetia; order DSM-27196; family SKKC01; genus SKKC01. The sequence goes on from SKKC01000368.1 coordinate 6,045, forward strand.
TAAATGTATCACATTGCATACCGGGAAAAAAGGCAGGAGCAGCACATATAATGGTATCCGACTCGAGTATGAACACCGTACTTGCTCACTTCTACGTTTTCGAGGGTCTCGACGGCGCCGGAACGACGACACAGGCCGAACGGCTGGTTTCGTTTCTCCGCGAACGGGTCGACCGTGTGGATATCGACCGGGAACCGACGCCCGGGGTCATTGGTACCCACGTGCGGGACATTCTCGCGGGGCGCCGTGCTGCCGACCATCACAGTCTCGCACTTCTCTTTGCGGCAGACCGGCGAGAGCATATGTTTGACCCGGAATCGGGTGTGCTCGCGCGTCACGAACAGGGCACGCACATCGTGTGCGATCGCTACCTGCCGTCGAGCCTTGCGTATCAGGGAGTTACCTGCGGTTTCGACCGGGTTGTATCGTTCAACGGCGATATTCCGGTTCCCCTGCACCTGTTTTTCCTCGAAGTTCCGGTATCGGTGTGTCTGTCCCGCCTTGCCGGTCGAAGCGAGCGCGAGATCTTCGAACACGAGGCATTTCTGCAGAAAACACTCACCGCGTACGACGCGGCGCTCGAACATATTGCGACCCTCGGAACCACCGTACATCGACTGGACGGGACGCGCAGCGTCGAAGAAGTACACGACGACGTCTGTAGTCTTGTGCGGTGATGTCCGATACTTGAAACGTGAGTGCCCCGCTACCGCGTACAACGATCCACCGCCTTATTGCCGTGTGCATCATCCTGGCGTTCGCAGCGCCGAGTGCTTCATCCTACAGACTGCTTTACAAGGAGCAGCTGTTCAGGCTGTACCGGAGGCAGTTCTATAACCAGCCGCTGAACCTGAACGAGAACATCTACTGGCTGGAGCAGACGCTTCGCGCCGATTTCGCAAACCCGCTGCATGCGCTGGCACGCATCGAGAACGAGCGGGACTGGCAGCGGTACCGCTACCTGTTCAACATGCACGTGAATCTGCTGCTGGTTGACCTGTACCTTGCCTGGGGCAACCGGTTCAATCGACAGAACGCGTATTTTTTCAACTATCCGTGGGTCGATCTGAACCTCGAGAGTCTGGAACGCGCCGAAGACATTTTCCAGTACGCTCGAATCTACTGGGACGAAGCGCTTGTGTGGTCGGAACGCGCGTGGCAACTGCGCTTCGTGCATCTCGAAGAAGTTCAACACTGGATCGACCAGAACTACCGGATAGAAACCGGGGACCTCGACTACAACGAGATTATCGACGATCACCTGCGTCGGCTCTACGAGGTCCGGCAGCAGTTCCTCGATATGGGTCCTGAGACCTACTGATCGAGTCTCCGCAGATACATCGCGTCACCGTAGCTGAAAAACCGGTACCGTCGTTCTATCGCCGTGCCGTAGAGCCTTCGAATACGCTCGGTACCCGCAAATGCAGATACCATGACCACAAGGCTGCTTCCCGGGGTATGAAAATTCGTAAACATGTGACTGACGACGCGGAAACGATAGCCCGGGTATATGTACAGCTGCGTCGCGTTCGAGCCCGCGTCAATGAAGCCGTCGGAATTCACGGCGCTCTCAAGCGTCCGGACCGAGGTTGTCCCGATCGCCACGACTGGCCTGCGCTCCTGAAGTGCCAGGTTGATGGTGGAAGCGGTTTCCGCGCTCACATGGTACCGTTCCTCGTGCATGTGGTGCGCCTCGACGGTGTCGGTACGTATCGGGGCAAACGTACCCATGCCGACATGCAGTGTCACCGCAACAACAGGAATACCGCGTTCACGGATTCGGTCCAGCATGGCGGTCGTGAAATGAAGGCCTGCGGTTGGCGCTGCTGCCGATCCGTACTCCCGGGCGTACACGGTCTGGTAGCGTTCCTCGTCTTCGAAGGAGTCATCGCGCTGAATGTAGGGCGGCAACGGGACGTGCCCGTGTTCCTGAAACCACGGCTCGTCAACCGCCGTGTCGAGTTGCATACGAAAGGCCTGCTCGTCCCGCGACACAATGGTTCCGGTCCGGCCGCCCGGAAGCCGATACGTACCCTTTGCCGGGTTTCTCCCCGCGCGTCCAAGCATGACGTCCCAGACGCGGCCCTGATCGTCGGCCGAGAGAAACAGGACTTCGCATCGCCGTATCGCTGCACCGTCGGTACGCTCGGCGAGTATACGCGACTTTCGTACCCTCGAGTCGTTCACGACGACAACCGCATTGTCGGGTACAAGCTCGGTGAAATCCCTGGTGTGGACGTGTTCGACCGTCTCGGTATCGCCTTCGTACTCGAACGAACACAGCATAAGTCGTGTGTGATCGCGTTTGTCGGCAGGTGTCTGCGCTATGAGTTCCTCGGGAAGGTCAAAAGAGAAGCGGCTCGTTTCCATTGTCTTCTGTTCCTGTATGGGCAATGCCAAGGTGTGCGTACGCCTGGGGTGTCACCATTCTCCCGCGTGGAGTTCGTTTCAGCAGGCCGCTTCGAATCAGAAACGGCTCATAAAAGTCCTCGAGAGTGTCTATGGATTCGCCGACCGAAATGGCAAGGGTTTCCGCACCGACGGGCCCCCCGCCGTAGTTCCGGATAATGGTTTTCAGGATTTCGCGGTCGTGCCGTTCCAGACCAATGGAGTCTATGTACAGCCGTTTCAGCGCGTGCGTCACAACCGGCTCCTCGATTGTGCCGTCGTGAAGCACCTCCGCGAAATCGCGGACGCGCCGAAGCAGGCGGTTCGCCACGCGAGGCGTTCCCCGGGAGCTGCGCGCGAGCATGCGCAGCGCTTCGTCGCTACAGCGTATTCCGAGCAGGCGTGCCGACCGCTGCAGTACCAGCAGTATTTCCTCCTCGCTGTACAGCTCCAGGCGAACCGTTATTCCGAATCTGCTGTACAGAGGGCCTGCAACTTTGCCCGGTTTCGTGGTGGCACCAAGCAGCGTAAAGGGCGGCAGGGGAATACGGATGTTCCGTGCAGCAGGCCCCTGGCCTATGATCCAGTCAAGCTCGTAGTCTTCCATGGCGATATACAGCATTTCTTCTATCGCCGGGCGAAGCCGGTGTATTTCGTCAATAAAAAACAGCGTTCCTTCGCTCATGGACGTTAACAGGCCGGCAAGATCCTTGGGTTTTTCGAGCGCGGGAGCTGACGTGACCTTGAACTCCGCCCCCATCTCGTGGGCGAGGATGCCGGCCAGCGTTGTCTTACCGAGACCCGGAGGGCCACTGAGGAATACATGGTCAAGCGGCGCGTCGCGTCCGAGCGCCGCTGTCACGAAGACTTTCAGATTGTCCTTGACCGCTGTCTGCCCCTGAAACTCGTCGAGCTTCTGCGGGCGCAGACGCACCTCGAACTGGTCTTCGTCGCGAAGTTCATTGTTCAGTATGCCGTCTTCAAACTCGTCCATAGGACCCTATCCTAACGACAACAGTGCGCGACGGAACACCTCCCGTTCGAGCGCCGTCGGGTCGACGCCGTCCGCTTCCGCCTCGGCTGCCGACTGCTGCACCGCCTTTGTTGCCTGTGCCTTTTCGTAGCCCATGTCCACGAGGCCGGAGACAATGTCGTCAAAGCGACTCGTTTCGGTCGTCGATTCCTGCAGAAGCTTGCCGCGCAACTGCAGGACAATCTTGCCTGCCGTCTTTTTCCCGAGTCCGGGGAGCGACGCGAGCGCGTCTGCGTCCTCGCTTTCGAGCATTCCGATAAGGCGCTCGGCGGGAGTGGCCGTCAGCATTTTGAGTGCCTGCCGCGGACCGATGCCGCTGACCGTCAGAAGTTGCAGGAACAGGGACCGTTCGATCTCCCGGGCGAAGCCGTACAGCTTCATGATGTCTTCGCGTACGTACAGGTAGGTCAGAATCTGTACCGGAGACCCCGGAGACGGTAACGACCGTATGGTCTGCTCGGAGGCTTCAAGGTGAAATTCGATGCCGCCGACCTTTACGCGGACAAAGTCAGCACCGCGGGAGCTGAGCACGCCCTCGAGGCTGTGTATCATGGTGCAGCCTTCCCGAGCGCAGCGTGTTCAAGCGCGTGGTAGCCCCGGATATTGTTGTGGCAGATTGCAGCAGCGAGTGCGTCGCTTGCGTGGTCGGGAGTGGGCGCTTCGGGAAGGTTCAGCAGCACCCGGACAAATTCCGTGATCTGCTGCTTCGTCGCCCGTCCCTCCCCGACAATCGCGCTTTTTATGGCCTGTGGCGTGTACTCGCGCGCCTCAATACCGGACTGAGCCAGCGCCAGCAGCACGACGCCGCGCGCGTGCGCGACCGGGATCGCGCTGGTAATATTCTTCGAAAAATACAGCGCCTCTACGCCCGCTTCCGCAGGCCGGTACCGCTTCAGAAGCGCTTCGAGTTCAGAAAAAATGTGCTTCAGGCGTGCGCCGGTCTGCTCTCTCGCGTTCGTCGTAATGACGCCATGGGCGAGATGTCTCATTCTGTTTCCGTCGACGGCAATGATCCCGTAGCCGGTTGAGGCGATGCCGGGATCGATCCCGAAAATCGTCGTCATGAATCAGCGTCGAAATCGTCGGGAATATCAAGATTGGTCGAGACATTCTGTACGTCGTCGTGGTCGTCGAGTGTCTCGATAATCTTCAGGGCCTTGCGAGTACCGTCCTCGTCGAGGGAAACCGTCGCTTCCGGAACACGCGCGACCTCCGCAAACTCGTGTTCGAACGACGCGTCTTCCATGCTCTGCAGGACGGTCTCGAAATCCTCCGGACTCGTCGTGACTTCGATCTGATCTCCTTCGGAGCTCACGTCGCTCGCCCCGGCCTCCAGCGCCTGCTCGAGGATTTCGTCTTCGGTGTAGCGCTCCGCGCTGTACTGTATGATCCCCTTCCGGGAAAACAGATAGCTTACGCATCCGGATTCACCAAGGTTTCCACCGCTCTTGCTGAAGATGCTGCGTACGTCTGCCGCTGTCCTGTTGCGGTTATCGGTAAGGCATTCGACCATGATCGCCACGCCTCCCGGGCCGTACCCCTCGTACGACAGTTCGACATATTCCGCGCCTTCGAGATCGCCAGTGCCCTTCTTGATTGCTCGTTCGATGTTGTCCTTCGGCATGTTTGCAGCTTTCGCCTTGAGTACTGCCGTTCGGAGCCGTGGATTTGCTTCGATGTCACCGCCTCCTTCGCGTGCGGAAACGATGATCTCCTTGATCAGTTTGGTAAACAGCTTTCCGCGCTTCGCGTCGGCAGCTCCCTTCTTGTGCCGTATCGTTGCCCATTTACTATGACCTGACATGTGATTGTCCTCTTTGTGTTTCTGTGTTGTACAACACCAGTTTATCGTATTCCACCGAAGCGCGGTAGCGGTCTGAACCGAAATACGACCCGCGCGTGAATCTGATTCCGGGTGACCGGACCGGTATGCAGCGAATCGAAGGCGCGTCCGCGATTATCACCCGCGAGCCAGAACTCGTTCTCGCCGAGTGTCTGAGGTTCCATGGTTCCAGAGAGCGGAACTGACAGCGTCTCGATTCGGGTCTGGGGCCGCTGTATTCGAACCGCTCCGTCGCGCTCGTCAAGGTCCGGGATCATCCCGGTACTGCCAGCAGGTTGCACCTGATAGAACCATTCCGACATCTGTACGGTATCGCCAGGGCCGGCAATGACGCGTGCGACTCGAGACCCGGGTTCCCAGGGATAGCCGTGCAGTCCTCGCAGGGACAGACGCTCGAAGCTGACAAGCCGCACAATGCCGTCTGCCGCGCGCAGGAGTGCCGGGGCCGGGCGAACCTCGTTCGGAGTAAAAACGACGATATCGTCGCGTGCCGGACTGGAGCCGCCGATGCGGGCGCTGGTGAACGGGAGCGGCAAACCGAAGTGAACGCGCGATACGATCAGACCATCACCCTGACCTATGGTCGGTTCCATACCTGCCGATTCAACCTGTACGCCTGCCACGAAGAAAAACGTGAACAGGCGGTACCAGACCAGGAAGATAACGATGATACTCAGCAGAATGCGGAGGCGGTAACCTGCGCTACGTTCTTCCGGTCCGCGGTAACTGCTGCCGCCCCGTATGCTGTTCATCATGGTTAGCGGATCGCTCCTATCCGGCCCGCAGGCCAGTAGCGTACCATGGCTCTGCCGAGGACAGAGTCCAGCGCGACAGGTCCGAAATCCCGGGCGTCCCGGCTGTTGTCCCGGTTATCCCCGAGACCGAACAGATGTCCTTCGGGCACATACCATCCGACTGCCGTTTCGTGATGCAGCCGTTCGAAGCGGCCGCTGTTTGGAGCTGCCTGGAACCGGGTCCGGTTGTACCCTTCTGTCAGGGCGAAGCGGTCTGAAACGGGCGCCCGCGCGGCTCGGTCAACGGCGTCTCGAAGGCTGCGTTGTGGCGAAACCCCGATATCGGTCAATGCCCTCGCGCGTCCGGCATCGACAAAGTCAGTCATTCGATCGTCGTCCACGAGGCGTTGTACCGGATACGACAGTCCGTGTAATGCCCGGTGATCCGCCTCGCTCATCCAGACGGACTCTCCGCGGGCGCGAAACTCGTGCCTGCCGTCGACGATGCGAATGCGATCGCCCTCGAATCCTGCGGCGCGCTTGATCAGAAACTGCTCGCGCGGACGCCCGAACTCGTCCCGATCAAGATTTACGAGGCTGAGCGTAAGCATGAACACCAGGCGATGGAACAGTTCGACCGCCGGTGGACGGGACACGTAGGAAGGGTTTTCGAAAATGATGATTTCGTCGCGCACCGGCTGGCGGAAGCCAGGCAGTTTGCCGTAGCCGGGGATCAGTTCCGGACCGTACACCGCTTTGTTCACGAAAATGCGGTCGCCAATTTCGAGCGTCGGAATCATGGACCCGGATGGGATTACGTAGGCCTGTATCAGAAACTGGTTCAGGAACAGAACCACCACCGCAGCCCAGAGAAAACTCTCGACCCAGCTGAGGACGGTGTTTTTCGACGCCTGTTTCTGTCTGGCGCGTTCCTTTCTGCCTTTCCGCCAGGTAAGAACGCGTTCGGTCTGTATGTGTATCGTGTGGTACCAGTTGCTCATGTGTGTGACCGGTCGAACCTTAGCATCTCCGTCCCTCCTCAGGCAACAACGTTGACAGCAGGGACGTCGCGTTCCTATACTCCAGCGGATCATGCATCAGTCCGACCGCACGACCGGCAGAACCCGAAAACACGCGTCCGAACGCCCCGCCCCTGCAGATGTGGATCCAGTCCGGCTTCGGCCTGTCCTGGGTCTGGAGCCGGGGAAATGGCTGACTTTTCTTCTTGCAGGAGTGCTGCTGCTGATCGTGCTTGGGCTTTTACTCATTCCCGGGATCACGAACCGACACGTCGTGTATCGTTTCGAGAGCACCCCGGCAGGAGCGAGTGTCCATGTCGACGGTGTACGCATTGGAGCGACCCCCCTCGTCTACGAAGTACCGGCCGGAACGCGCACCATTCGCTTCGCGAGGCCGTTTTTCGAACCCGAGGAGCGTGTACTCGACGTCGGAGGGAGGATTATCGGCTCCCTGTTTTTCCCTGCGCGGGCGGACATGGCCGTATCGCTCGGGCCAGACGGTAACGCCGTCGAGAGCGCAGCAGCGCTCACCGCAGCGGTGGCGCTTGAGTTTTCATACTGGTCGGCACTCGGCGTTGAACGGCCGGACAGACCCATCCCTGAACTGCTTGTCTCGAGCGTGGCCGATTTGCGCGCGCTTGGCCCCGGTC
>SKKC01000070.1 GCA_007121695.1 Spirochaetales bacterium
ACCGTCTCGCAGATCTTTTTCGTCAGATCCAGTTCCATGGAATGCAGAAATGCGGTAGTCCATGCCGGGTCAAAGTCGCGACGGGTGGCGAGTTCGACATACGAGTCGATTATCGGATCGTCGGATGGGCTGCCCGTCATGAGCGCGTGCTCGTACTGTCTGCGAAATGCATAAAACCCCTCGGAATCCTGCGGCACCGAATCCACGAAGTCGTCTGCAACGCGCACAAAGGCATACAGTGCGTATACGTCCCGCTTGACGGCCGGAGGAAAGAATACACTTGAGTTGAAATAGGTTTTGCTGCCGCGGCGAAACACGTTTTTCTGAAGCCGCCGAACGTTCATACGAGTTCTCCTGATAGTACCTCTGCGGGGCTGCGCGAACACAGGACGCCAATCCGTACACATCTGCTCCCGGAAAGCGAAAGCCGGCCGCTGCAATTCAGATTGCGCGCGCCCCCTCCCGGACAGCCCGGTCGAACGACTGCCATGCGAAAACGCTGGTGTGGCAGGCAGCGTACAGATCCCCGGCTCGCATTGTAGTCCGATGCAACCCCTTTTTGCGAGTACACACGGGGATTTTCTATCGAAGGCGGGATGCACCAACCGTCCACACATTCGTTCGACTCGAGATAGTACCCGGGAATCGCATCGGCACGTCCGTCAACGATCATTCTGACTCGTGTACTCACCACCTCACACCCGTCCTTGTGTATGTCATCTGTTACGTCCATGTGCCCCCGGGTAATATATCATCGCGACGGAAAACGGCATACTCTACCGCCCGATGTCTTCACGAAGTGAAAACTTGCCGTAAACTCACCGCGAACTTCGGAAAAAACGTAAAAAGTTTCTGTCATTGTAGCTCGGTATTCGATATTTACGTATTCCGTAAGGTTGTTTTTAGACGCTAAATTCGAAATGAATACATATTTACCAAGTTTTACGCGAATTAAATTCACTTCATAAGACTCTTTAAGGGATTTTTGTTGATATATAACGAAACTTTTTTGCGTAATGCCGCATTCACGCTTGACGTGCGAATGATTACTAACTATCGTTCTCGTAAACAGGAAGGAGAAGCAATATGGCAGGTACAAAACGAACGGGCGCAGAGGCGATTGTCGACATTATTCAACAGGAAGGCGTTGAGTTTATCTTTGGATTACCCGGAGGAGCTGCAATCCCCATTTTTGATGCGTTGGTTGATTCCCCGGTCAAGCTGATCCTGGTTCGGCACGAACAGGGCGCAGCCCATATGGCCGACGGATATGCGCGTGCCACGGGAAAGCCTGCGGTCTGTCTGGTCACGAGTGGTCCCGGTGCGACGAACACGGTAACGGGCATACTGACCGCACAAATGGACTCTGTCCCAATGGTCGTCATCTGCGGTCAACAGACCAGGAACAATCTTGGCCTGGACGCATTTCAGGAAGCAGACATGTCGGGAATCAGTTATCCGATCGTCAAGCACAGCTATCTTGTAAAGGATCCCAACGATCTCGCGCGTGTCGTGCGCGAAGCATTCTACCTTTCGCAGACGGGACGGCCGGGGCCGGTGCTCGTGGATGTGCCAAAGGACGTCGCCGCTGCCGTCATTGAACCCGATTTCAACGAGCCGCTGCAGCTTCCCGGATACACGCTTCCTGGTGGCGGCGATATGGCAGATATCGAATACGCGGCCGAACTGCTCTCTGCAGCAAAAAAACCCATTCTGCTCGTCGGGCACGGTGCGGTCATTAGCGGTGCCGAAAAAGCGGTTACCCATCTGGCGGAGAAACTGCGAGCGCCGGTCACCAATACCCTGCTCGGCAAGGGCTGTTTTCCCGAAACGCACGAGCTGAGCCTCGGATGGCTCGGGATGCACGGCACTGCCTACGCCAACTACGCCGTGCAGGAGTGCGATCTGATTATGAGCATCGGTTCTCGCTGGGACGACCGTATTGTCGGACGGTACGAGACATTCTGTCCGGACGCCCTGAAAATTCACATAGACGTGGATGCGGCAGAGTTCAACAAGACGCTGCCAATGGAGTGCACAATACACGGAGACGCCCGACAGGTTGTTGAGACCCTGGCGTCGATTGTAAAGCGCGGTGACACGACCGCGTGGCTCGCACAGATCGCAAAGTGGAAAAAACAGTATCCAATGAAGTTTCAGAAGGGTGGCAAGCTCAAGGCGCAGCACGTTATACAGGAGATTTTCGAACAGACCGAAGGAAAGGCAATCGTTTCCACCGATGTGGGACAGCACCAGATGTGGACGGCGCAGTACTATCTGTGCGATCACCGCTTTCAGTGGCTCAGTTCGGGAGGTGCAGGCACCATGGGCTTCGGTCTCCCTGCTGCGATAGGCGCACAGTTTGCGCACCCGGACAGACAGGTTGTTGCCATTGTCGGTGACGGAGGCTTTCAGATGACACTCTGCGAGCTTGCAACTGCGGTCAGCAACAAGCTTCCGATCAAGATCATCGTTATTAACAATCATTACCTCGGCATGGTCCGGCAGTGGCAGAACCTGTTTTATGAAAACAGACTCAGCGGTGTCGACATGGAAGGAAACCCCGATTTCGTGAAGCTCGCCGAGAGCTACGGTGTCAAGGCCTTCCGCGTCAAGCGGAGTGCAGACGTACGTCGTATGGTGCGACAGACAATGGAGTACAACGATGGTCCGTGCCTGCTCGACGTCGAGGTAGAAAAAGAAGATAACGTGTTTCCCATGATCCCTGCAGGGGCAAGTCTCTCGGACATGATTCTTGAACCGCAGCAGCCAAAACGTCGAAAAGCAGCCAAAGCTGTTGAACAGAGGTAAATGAATATGAGTAATGCAGCAACACAGAATGCGAACCGCGGCAGCAAGGCGGTATTAGGACCAACTACGTTCGAAGACAGACTCGAGCAGGGACGCATGCTCGAACGGGCACAGCGCAGAACAAAAACCGATTCGGGGCTGCCCTCCGATCAGGTAAAAGGGCATACCATCAGTCTGCTGGTAAACAACAAGCCTGGTGTTCTGATACGTATCGCGCTGGTCTTCGCACGGCGCGGATTCAATATCGACAGTCTCGTTGTCAGCCCGAGCAGCGACGAGAACTTTTCGGTCATGAACATAGACGTCAGCGGCGACAAGAAAACGCTGGATCAGATCATTAAGCAGGTGAACAAGCTGGTCGACGTGGTGCACGCCACCGATTATACAGACGAAGACCTTATTCAGCGGGAACTCGCTCTTATTAAAGTACAGTGCAAGCCCGAGCAGCGGCCGGAGGTATTGCAGCTTGCTCACGCGCTCGATTGCGTGACGCTTGATCTGAGTGAAACAACCGTGACCTTTCAGATAACAGGTCCTACGGAACGACTTGATAATGCACAAATGGTATTGAGTAGTTACGGTGTAGTTGAGATGATACGGACCGGTAAGCTCATCATGGCCCGTGGTGAGAAGGTTACATCGTAAGGAGCTGATATGGGACGAAACTTATTCGATAAAGTCTGGGACTTGCACAAGGTACGCACACTCGAAAGCGGACAGGATCAACTGTTTATCGGCCTGCACCTTATTCATGAGGTGACCAGTCCGCAGGCATTTCAGATGCTCGAAGAAAGAGGCCTGACGGTTCGTTTTCCGCAGCGGACCTTTGCGACAGTAGACCACATTGTTCCGACCATGGCGCAGGCACGCCCCTTTGGCGACTCGCTGGCGGAACAGATGATGCAGGCCCTTGAAAAGAACACGAAGAAATACGTCATCGAATTCTTTGATCTTTCGAGTGGCAAGCAGGGAATCGTTCATATCATCGGCCCTGAGCTTGGGCTGACGCAGCCGGGCATGACCATCGCCTGCGGAGACTCGCATACGTCGACGCATGGTGCATTCGGCACAATCGGGTTCGGAATCG
>SKKC01000418.1 GCA_007121695.1 Spirochaetales bacterium
CACGGTCGCCCTCGAGAGGGACGGAGGAATCTCCGTCTCGGTGCAGGTGGATGCGTTCCGTGGCACGATCCCGGGTAGCCCGGCCGACGCTGCGGGGGTGGGTGCCGCCGAGGCGATGGATTCGGCCGGTTTTGCAACCTCCGTCCCCGATCCGGTGCCCGATTCCGTGCATCTGCGCATAGACGAACTGGACATTTCGGTACACATCCCGCTGAAACCGGCGGATTACGACCCCGAGACGGCGAAAATCGCGGCAACATTCGGGGACGGAGGACGGCCGAAACCCGCTTCCGGGCGTCTGTACGGAGCCATCAGCCTGGAAGCAGACCCTGTTCGCTGGTCCCCGGAGAATCCGAAGCTTTACGATGTGGAGATTCACTGCGAAACAGACGCTATCTTTGAAGCCATCGGCTTCAGGACCATCGAACGCGAGGGACGGAGGATACTTCTGAACGGTGAACCGGTGTTCTTCCGCGGCGTGAGCATGCACGAGGATGACCCGAAGTCAGGAAAGACCTACGCGGAAGCAGAGATTCGCCGCGATTTCGAGACTGCCCTTGACCTGGGCTGCAACTTCGTACGCCTCGCGCACTATCCGCACAGCCGCATGGCAGCGCAGATCGCCGACGAAATGGGCCTCATGCTCTGGGAGGAGATTCCGGTGTACTGGGCGATAGATTTCGCAAACCCCGCCACGCGGGCAGATGCGGAGAACCAGCTTTCCGAGCTCATATTCCGGGACCGCAACCGGGCAAGCGTCGTCGTCTGGTCGGTCGGAAACGAAAACCCTGACAGCGATGAGCGACTGGCCTTCATGTCGGGTCTTGTTGACGTCGCACGGACGCTTGACCCTACCCGCCTCGTGTCAGCCGCCTGCCTTACCGACCACCACGAAAACCGCATCGCAGACCGCCTCGCCGAACACCTCGACCTCATAGGCATAAACGAGTACTTCGGCTGGTACGACCCCGATTACGAGAAGCTCCCGGCCATGCTGGCCAACAGCGACCTGGATCGACCCGTTGTAATTACCGAGTTCGGTGGCGGGGCGCTGGTGGGCCATCGCGGCAGTACCGACGAGTTCTTTACCGAGGACCGGCAGCGGGCTATCTATGAACGACAGATCGATGAGTTCGTGAAGTGCCCCTACATCAAGGGTATCAGTCCCTGGATCCTCTTCGATTTCCGCTGCCCGAGGCGAACCAACCGCTTCCAGCGCTTCTACAATCGCAAAGGGCTGGTCGCAGACGATCACGAAACGCGAAAGCTCGCGTTCGAAACCCTTCAGGAGTTCTACGCAGGGGACGAAACGGATACACTCGCCGAACAGATCTGATGCTGAGGACGCCCGTCTCAGTTGACACCTGCCGGTGGTGGAAGTAGCTTGTGTAGTGGGCTTCGGAGGTACGGTGCATGGGTTTCGTTCCATTGTTTTGGCTACTCGCCGGACTGTTGATGATAGGGTCGGAGTTTCTTGTCCCCGGCTTCGTTATTTTTTTCTTCGGGGCAGGTGCACTCGCCACCGGATTACTGACCTGGCTTATCCCGGGTCTTGAGTCAAGTTTTCCTCTGCAGATTGCCCTCTGGGCGACCAGTTCTTCGTTAAGCCTCGCGTTTCTTCGCAAGTACTTCAAGCCCATCTTTTCCGGCAAGCTTCTGGGCAAGAATAATGATGACAGGGATTCGATCGGCGAGGTCGCCCACGTCATTGAGCCGATCAAACCCGGCGAGAATGGCCGTGTTCGCTATCACGGAACAAGCTGGTCAGCGATGAGTTATGACGAGTCCTTCGAAGTCGGTGAGGACGTAGAAATCATGAGTAAAGACGGCATGACGCTGATTGTCACCCGATCGATTATGGGCGAGATCGGCGATGACGAATCGTCACAGGAACCGACCGACAGCCCCACCCCATAAGGAGATCACAACATGGGTATTTTTGGTGCATACGGAATGACACTTGGAGCAATCCTTCTTGTGTTTCTGGTCTTTTTCAAGCTCATCAGGATCGTTCCTGAGGCAGAAGCATGGATCGTCGAAGAGTTCGGAAAATTCAAGCGAACGCTCGGACCAGGCTTTCACCTGGTGATCCCATTCGTACAGAAGGTGGCGTATCAAAGCCACCTGAAAGAGGAGGCCGTCGACGTCGAACCGCAGGTCTGTATTACGCAGGATAACGTGCAGGTCACCGTCGATGGTGTTCTGTATCTGATGGTCGTCGACGCGGAGAAGGCCGCCTACGGCATAGAGAACTACCGCTTTGCGACCGCGCAGCTCGCGCAGACCACCATGCGAAGCGAAATCGGTAAAATCGGCCTCGACAACACCTTCTCCGAGCGCGACCGGATCAACGACGCGGTGGTCAAGGCAGTCGACGAGGCGAGTGATCCCTGGGGAATCAAGGTTACCCGCTACGAAATCAAGGATATCACGCCCACCGAGACGGTCATGGTCGCCATGGAACAGCAGGTACGCGCCGAACGCGAGAAGCGCGCGGAGATTCTTGCCAGTGAGGGTGAACGCGAAAGCCGCGTCAACCGGTCCAAAGGCGAACGGCAGCAGGCCATCAACCTGAGTCAGGGTGAACGACAGAAGCGTGTCAACGAGGCGGACGGTAAAGCGGCGGCGATCTCCATAGTGGCCGAGGCAACCGCCGAAGGTATCGGAGAGGTTGCAAAAGCACTCCAGCATCCGAGGGGGAAACAGGCGGTGAGCCTGCGTATTGCCGAGCAGTTTATCGCGCAGCTCGGGGAGATTCTCAACACCGCTGAAACACAGGTCCTGCCGTACGATATCGCACAAATTCGAGGCGTGCTCGACGGGGTGCTCGGTAATCGCGGTGGCTCGAGAGACAACGACACGAGCTTCCCGCCAGCCGGGACGACAGGAAAAGGAGGTCGCTCATGAACTGGGCACTACTACCGCTGAACATCCTCTGGATAATCATTGGAGGGCTCTTCCTGACAGCGATCATCAAGAGCATCAAAATCATCCCGAATAAATCCGCGAAAGTCATAGAGCGCCTCGGGAAGTATCACGCGACCCTGGGAGCTGGCATTCATATGCTGATCCCCTTTATCGATAAAGTGCGCTATACCCACAACCTGAAGGAACAGGCGATAGACGTTCCGACACAGCCCTGCTTTACGAACGACAACGTACGTATAGAGGTCGACGGTGTGCTGTACTTCAAGGTGAATGATCCGAAGAGGGCCAGCTACGGCATTACCGACTACCGCTACGGCACCATACAACTGGCGCAAACCACCATGCGAAGCGTCATCGGCAAGCTCGAACTCGACAAGACCTTCGAGGAACGCGAGAACATCAACGGCGCGATCCTGAAGAACATAGATGAAGCGACCGACCCCTGGGGCGTGCGCATTACCCGCTACGAGATTCAGAACATTCGCGTACCAGACGATATCCTGAACGCCATGGAAGTGCAGATGCGTTCCGAGCGCGACAAGCGCGCGATAGTCGCCCGCAGCCTTGGTGAAATGGAGTCGCGCATTAACTCCTCATCCGGTGAACGCGACGAAGCGATAAACCGAAGCGAAGGCGAGAAAGAGAAGCGCATAAACGAGGCAGAAGGTCGGGCAGCGGAAATCCGATCCCTCGCCAAAGCGACCGCCACGAGCATTGCCCGCATCGCAGAAGCGATTGAGCAGGACGGTGGTGAGGATGCGCTCGTACTCCGTATAAGCGAAGGCTACATCGAAGAGCTGAGCAAACTCGCCCAGAAGGACACGCGACTTATCCTGCCCATGGATCTGACCAACATTAACAGCGTGCTCGAGACGGTGAATGCCATGGTGCAGCGTAACAAGCGCCTCGGCAGCGAGGATATGTCGGGAACG
>SKKC01000108.1 GCA_007121695.1 Spirochaetales bacterium
GAGCCAGTCACCGTTCAACAAAACTGGATAGTCAAGACCGATGAGGCACGCGGCGTACTCCCCTCCCCGTTTGAAGACGGTGTCTTTCGCAAGGTCAACGCCACAATTACCCGGGTGGACGATGCCACGGCATTCGTTCGTGTGACAACGCTTTCTCTCCACCTCATGAGAGCACACCATTTTCTGCAGGGTAGAGGCGCGCCATTTCGCATTGAACCCTCCACGCTCGCCCGTGTACTCGATACGGAAGAAAGCTGAAAATCTCATAAATCTAAAGATCCTGACGGTTCCGCGGTGGCCAATACCTCCAATCTCATGTATACTCGAAAGCGGAATATGTTATGGATAGTGCCCGAATACTGATCGTAGAAGACGAACGAATAATCGCGCTTGATCTGAAGGAGCAACTCAGACGATTTGGATGCGAAGTAGTCGGCATTCATCCTGACGCAGAGAGTGCAATTACGGCGGTACAGGAGCTCAGACCCGATCTCGTTCTCATGGATATCATGATACAGGGACCGGTCGACGGAATCGAGGCAGCCCGGCTTCTGCGTGACACCACACACGTCCCGGTGGTGTTTCTGACAGCCTACTCGGACGACGCAACCCTTGCCCGAGCGAAAGCAGCTGACCCACACGGATACGTGCTGAAACCCTTCAAGGAACGTGAACTCTACAGCGCGATCGATATCGCGCTGCACAAGGCCGAGGTCGAGAAAAACCTTGTTGAACACAAGGCTCTTCTCGATTCGATACTCGAGACGATCGATGACGCGGTGATTTCCGTCGGCAAGAACCTGGTGATCCGCTTTGCGAACCCCTCGGCGCAGCGGCTGTTTGGCCTGAACGCCGAACAGATCGTCGGCCAGGAGTTTGACGCAATCTGCCAGTTATACGAAGACGGACACAAGAGAACAGTGTCACTGTTCGACTCTGAACTCGGAGACTCGTCCGGGAGAGTGCTCGAATCGGTCTATCTGCTCGGCGAGCATGATTCGGTAATTCATGTGCAGGGGACAGTTCGTCCGGTAACGAATGCTACCGGCGGACTCGACGGCTACACCATTGCCCTGCGCGACGTCAGCGACGTAAAGCGAATTACTCAAAGCCTTTCGTACCAGGCGAACCACGATAGTCTGACAGGACTGCTGAACCGTGATTCGTTTATTAACAGAATGGCTCGTTCGATGGCTCTGCACTCCAGTAATCCATCTGAAACGAAAGAGACCTCTGTTTACCTGTACGCGGATCTTGATCACTTCAAGGTCGTAAACGACGTATGTGGTCACGCGGCTGGGGACGAACTTCTCCGACAGATCGCCGAGGACTTTGATGCGGAGTTTTCTGACGTCGACCTGAAAGCTCGGGTTGGAGACGACGAATTCGGCATCTATCTGGAGAATGTGCCAGAAGACGAAGTTCTGCTGCACGCCCAACGGTTCTACGAAATGATATGCCGCAGTTTCGAATGGAGGACCCATCGTTTCTCTATTACCTCAACTGTCGCTGCCGTTCCTGTACAGTCAGAGACATCCGATCCTTTCCGCATCCTGGCAGCTGCCGATGACGCGTGCTACATGACGAAAGAAAACGGTGGAAACGGAGTCCGGTTGTATCAGAAAAGCGAATACTCGTTTCGAAAGCGACGTGACGATATGCACTGGGCGTCAACCCTGAATAACGCTATCGACGAGCAGAAACTTGTACTGTTCGCCCAGCCGATTCTGCACATACAATCCCGCGAAATACGAAAAAAGGAAATACTTGTGCGCCTGCGTTCTGACGACGGAACATACGTTTCTCCCGGACAGTTTATACCGGCGGCTGAACGATATAACCTTATGCCTGCCCTCGACAGGTACATTCTGAAACAGACGTTCCAGTATCTGCGCGATTACGGTTCACGCGACAGATGCATGTACTGCGTCAACTTGTCCGGCACCACACTGACGTCGGCGGGGCTGTATGACTATATAAAAGATCTTCTGAGCGAGTTCGCGCTTGACGGGTCGCGTTTCTGTTTCGAGATCACAGAAACCGCCGCAATACAGAATTTCGCCCCAACTGTTGAACTCGTTCAACAGATTCGTGGCCTCGGAGCCTTTTTCGCCCTCGACGACTTCGGGAACGGATTCTCAAGCTTCGCATATCTGAAAAATCTTCCGGTGGACTACCTCAAGATCGACGGCTCGTTCGTACAGCACATTCTGAAATCGCACGCAGACCGCGCGATGGTAGAGGCGATCAACAACATCGGACATGTACTGAAAATGGAGACGATCGCCGAATTTGTTACGAACTCCGAGATGATAAGCATACTCGCGGATCTGACTGTAGATTTTGCACAAGGCTACGAAATTGCCGTTCCCGAAATCCTGACCCCTGACGCAACAGCTTCGCAGGTAGGATAAATCGTACAATCATGGCACAACACATGAAAAATGCGATCGCGCTGACTGGAATAAAGCACTCCGGAAAGAGCTCGGTAGCCAGAAGGCTTTCCTCGAAAAGTGCGCTTCCCTATCTTGATACAGACACAGAGATTCTTAAACTGACCGACCATTTGTCTGTCCGGGACGTGTACATCCGTTACGGAAAGGCTCGCTTTCAGACTCTCGAGACACAGGTCCTCGACAGCATCATTATTCCGCCGGAAGGTATTATTATTGCCACAGGTGGTGGTATAGCCGACAATACGAAGGCACTTTCGGTACTATCTGACCGGTATTTTTGCATCTATCTTGCCGAGTCTCCCGATGTCCTGTACGATCGAATTATTCGTGGAGGCATTCCCCCATTTCTGTCTCGGCATCAGCCGAGGGCTGATTTTGAACAACTGTTCGAACGACGAGACAGCGTTTATCGGGCGATTGCTGACACCGTGATCGACTGCCACGAGCGATCCGTACATGACATAGCCGACGTCATATACGATCAGATCGAGCATACGTCTTAACAGGAGATACAGGGATTCACTATGCCGGGAAACACATTCGGTCAAGCATTTCGCATTACTACATTCGGAGAAAGCCACGGAGGAGCGGTCGGAGTCGTCGTCGACGGAGCACGACCCGGGGTCGAAATCACGACAGAGGAAGTACAGAAGCAGCTTGACCGGCGTAAACCCGGCCAGAACTCCGTTACGACACCACGAAAGGAGCCGGACAAGGTTTCCATGCTCTCGGGCGTTTTCGAGGGGAAAACAACGGGTACGCCCATCCTCATGATTCTGTACAATCAGGACGCTGATCCGTCGGCGTATGACGAAATCAAGCAGATGTTCCGGCCGGGCCATGCCGATTATACCTACCTGCAGAAGTACGGCCTCCGGGACTGGCGCGGCAGCGGCCGCGCCAGTGGACGCGAAACTGCCGGTCGCGTCGCCGCTGGAGCAATTGCGCGAAAATGCCTCGAGGCACGGGGAATCTCGCTGTGTGCCTACACCCGGGCGGCGGCCGGGATTGTCTGCGATACAATCGATACGACCATTATTGAAGATAATCCGTTGCGCGCGTGTGACGCGGCAGCAGCCGCGAAAATGGTGGAACGCATCGAGCAACTGAAGGAAGAAGAAGACAGCGCGGGAGGCATCGTCGAATGCGTCGTACAAGGTGTTCCCGTGGGGCTCGGAGAGCCTGTGTTTGAGAAACTTGACGCACAGCTCGCGTCGGCAATGCTCAGTATAGGAGCTGTGAAAGGGATCGAGTTTGGTGCCGGTTTTCAGGTGGCAGGGATGCGTGGCAGCGAGCACAACGACCAGATGGACGAGTCGGGCTTCGTGACTAACAACTCCGGCGGAATAATCGGAGGCATCTCGAATGGATCACCCATCGTTTTTCGAGTTGCCGTAAAAC
>SKKC01000209.1 GCA_007121695.1 Spirochaetales bacterium
ATCAGGTTTTCACGCCCGACGATCCGCCTTAGTTCCTGAACATATGCTGGCTTCTGATCTTCTTTCATTACGGTTTCTCACAGCCTTCCTTATACGTCGTTTCGTGTCGGCGCAGGACTCGGGCAACGGGTGATTCCGTCTCCGGTGTTTCTGCGGTTTCCTCCTTTGCAGCATTTTCCTCGATTTCCAGAAACAGTTCCGTGCATGCTTCCGAGTAACTCATGCCCGTAATATGGGAGATGATGCGAGTCGCTCTATCGATGAGTTTTTTATTGGTGGGACTTACCTGTATCATCCAGTTGCCGCTGATGCGACCAATCCGCGCCATAGTCACCGTACTGAAACAATTGAAAATAAGCTTGACCGCAATATGGGAAAACAGTTCAACTCGAGACGAGGGAATCTGAAGGCCAATGTATATATGTTCGTTGTCGTTCGTCAGACCGTGAGCCTTGTCCGCTCTATTTCCAATGGTGAGGTATATGTGCTTTCCAAATTTCCCACGGTAGGAGTCGGATACCTGTGCGCTATTGCGCAGGTCTGCTGCATCGCCACCAATACTTGTCCAGACTGCAAGCGATTGTGAGGTCTTGATCCGCTCCATGTCTTCTTCGTTACCTATCAGATAGGAGTAGATTTCAGTCCGATCCAGAACCGGGGGACTTGTAACCATGTGCTCCGGCGCGTTCATCTCAGAGTAGTCTGCTGCGTTCCAGTCGAGACCTCTCGGTTCGCGCCCGAGCATGGCCTTCCACGCACTGAGCGCTGAACGGAAGGGGTCTTTCGCAAAACTCCACGCTGCAGGGCTTTTGTTATCGTATGATGGGCGGAATGGAGGCAGCATAAAGGTCGGTGAACGTTCTGTCGTGTCACTGAAAATATCGAGCAGATAGTCAGACGCAAAGTAGGTAACGAGTCCGTTTTGTCGGTAGCAGTTGGCTTCATGTTCTGAAAGAAGGGCGATAGACCTTACATTTTCCACTTGTAGAAGTGCGTTGACGATCTCGGTGTACCGATCAATATTTATAAATTTTGATCCCGGAATACTTTCGGGTTCATTTCCGAAATGAATCTCATGAGCTCGCTCGATTGCCGTACCAATCACGAGTAGCGCTATCGTTGTGGCCTGCATTCTTGTACTGCCGCTTAACGCCATTGGTCCTGAAAACAAATCAATTGTCGTGACATCGGGGTGATCAATGAGTTCTCGCGATCTACGTATACATGTCCGAAGCAGATGCGCCGGGTTATTGAAGACGAAAAAGACCGCACAACCACGCTTCAACGCTTCCGTAGCTGTTCCAATGACCGAAGAGGTTTCTCCTCCCTCGCTGATTGCAATGAGAACATCTCCAGTTCCCAGCTGAGCATCGCGTACCTGTCTTGCGCCGAACTCGGTGAAGTCCTCGAAGTTTTCAACGGATCGAATGAGTGCACGTTCGCCGCCAGTCATGATGCTAAGCGCCTTGTCCTGTAGGCCTGGATCGGTAATGGCTTTTCTCCACATTGCCTCAAGTATTACCGCCAGACGGCCAGTACTTCCGCAACCCGAGAAGCAGATGCGGCCGGTTGTTTTCATGGTTGTAACGACTACCGAAACGAGTCTGTCAAACTCCGGTGATGCTACGGCACGGCGGGCAACCGATGATAGTTCAGCATCTGCAGACAGTATGGAACGGACAGCGTCTGGTGTGGATGTCTGAGCGTCTCTCGAGAGATTTCTGGTCAGAGGGTGAGACTGTTCTGTTGGAAGAAAACCAAGGTGGAAATCTGTCTCCTGCTCTATGAACTTTTTCGCTCGACGGGCTGCGCGCTCGCGCAATTCAGGATTGATACTCACGGTAGTATGCTATCATCAATTAGTAGAAAGTACAACAAACTACAATTTTGAAAACTGTGGAACGGCCCCTTCCCTTCCGACGAGTGAAGATCGATGCCGTGGATGTGGTTGGCGTTGCGCTCCGGACTCCAGAACAAACTCTTCGCAGAGCATTGCGTAGACAAAGCGGTCAACCAGCACGTGATCGTGGTGCGGTCGCTGTTTCTGCTGCGAGAAATCCGGAAGCATGCTCCCGGTCTCGTGTGTGACGCGCTCGATCAGCTCCCACGCGACACCGCCAACCATCGGTTTGGTCCATGCGTGAAACAGGCCCGGAAAGTTCACCCCGCCAGTCGTGGTCGTACCGCCGAGCTGGCCGGATTTCTCGATAAGTAATGTCGAAGCGCCAAGGCGGGCAGCCTGTTCCGTTGCCATGATTTCCGCCGGTCCACCACCGACGACTATAACGTCGTACCTCGTTTTTACGTGTAATCTCCTGGAGTTGCAATACCGGGATTATCTCATGGACGCCCGACGTCGCCCACCATTCCCGATTACTGCCAGATCGAAGGCGCGACGAGTATACCGGTCGGGCGTAGCTGATATTCGTCGGCCCATCGAACCCCGGTCGTCCGCCAGCTCTGCGGTCCCCACCACTTATAGCCTTCGGCTACGATGTGCAGCTGACCGAAGGTGTTGATCCGCGTTCCATAGCAGACAAGCTCCACCCGGGTCGAGCCCTGAAGTCCGTCTGGAATCGGCGTGAGCCACGGTTCCCGGTAGACTGCTTCCGGCTCACGACCGGGCCAGCACACGTCGACGAGTGCTCCACCGAAATGCGGAATCTGAATGTATCTGCCCGTGCCCGCAGGAAGCTCCACATTAACCTGGTACCGGATGTTTCCGCCGTAAAATGCGAGGCCCTGCTGTGTTGCGTCTCCCCAGACAAGCGATCCCCCGGGCTCGGTGACGACGACCCGTTTGCCGCTCGCGCGTACGCCGAAGTCTCCGACGAGGTAGCACGCCTCCAGCCCTTCGGATCCACCGAATGGATACTCGATCTCGAGGCGGTGGACTCCGACAGACAGTGAAGGCATGGAGAACGTTGTAAATGCAGCGTCTATCCACTCGCCGGACGATCCCCCGGTCAGCGTCGCTCCGTCGATCGTGACGCGAGCGTTATCTCCGTCTTCCAGAGCGAGCCGTGCCCGCGCTGTCTCGTGTTCCAAGTGCATCGTATAGGCCAGGGTTACACAATGTTCGCCGCGCCGTCGGGGCTCGACCCAGGGCTGCGCGATGTTGCCGCTGCGCTCCGGCATGCCGAGTTCTGATCGCACAGCGTTGTCGACGCGAAGGATCTCCTGCGCAGGCTGCCACGGTCCACCGTCGAGGCGCCATTCACAGGTGTCGAGAACAAGGACGTTCTCTTCCTCGAGCGTTACCCGCTGTGGTGCCGGTAACCGGTTGATCTCGACGAGATTCCGCAGATTCTGAGCAGGTGCCACAGCGGTAACGTGTGTGGTCGCCGCTTCCTTTGCGACTGCGAACGATCGGGCGTCCGAAGCCGGTTTCGCGTGTAGAAGGACGTGGCCAGCAATCGGAAGATCCATTGACATTGTCGTCCATCCTGAATCGATGTGTGCTTCAGTCTGCTGTTCGCTCCCGTCTTCAGTGTTGAGTTTTGTAAGTGCCCAGGAACCGCGCAGCGACAAGTGCGCACCCTGAATCGGTGAGTACTGGTTTTCGTCGAATCGACACACGAAAACGATCCACGAACCATCGGGTAGCTGGCGAATCTGGTGTACTACGCCTGTGGGCGAATCGCCGTTCGGCTGCTTGAGTCGTACGTCGCGAAACGGCTCAAGTGAATTCAGGAGCGCACTCCGTTCGAAGGAAACCGGGGTAAAGCGCTCGATATCGCGTGCCGTTGCAGGAAATTCGGCGTCGCGGAGCTTCGGTCCACCATCCATGCTGATTACTGTTCCGCCCTGCTGTGCAAACGCATGAAGCGCCTCAAGCGTTGTCGACCGAAGCGTTATTACCGGCGGCACCACGACCGCCTCATACGCCATTTCGCCGACCTGAAACCGCGGCTCCGCGAGGTCGTGGGTCACAGGCCCGCCGGCGTCGGCGAGGAACGCTTCGGACACGAAATCCACATCGATCAGATCCTCAAGTAGCCACGAAAGCGTTTGTGAGAACCCGACTTCGAGCCGCGTGCGCTCGCGAGCGGAAGCCGCGGGGCCGTGGACAAGCCAGTAACTCTCGATCGGGTGGATCATGGCAACGCGGCAGCGCGGACGACCGCTTTTCAGCGCTACGTTCAGGCGGGCAAAGTGGTCCTCGATTACCCGGTAGCGGTGCCACCACGGGGAGTGTTCGCCGATGCTCGCCGGATAATCGCGCTTCGCCTCACCCGACATCTGATACCAGGTCAGGTGCTGGACGCGTGTAATAACACCGAGTGCCGCCTGCCAGTCGCCCTGGCGCTTGTGGCCGGCGAACGGAAAATCCCAGTTTGTCACGCCGTAGAGCTCGCTCATGATACCCGGCGCGCCGTTCTGTCGTGCGGCAGACTGTGCCTGTTTCGCGGTCGAAAGTTCTAACCGGTCGCAGAGCATGTCGATCCCGGGCAGCCCGAAATGTTTCAGACTTCGCATGGCTTCGCCCGTCCACGTTGTCTGACCTGCAAGCGACTCCTCGGCCATCATGTGGCCGGTGAGCGCAATGCCGTGCTCCCTGCACCACGCGCCGAGCTGCGCAGCAAAGGCCTGTGAGAAGCGGTCTGTATGGTGATTGTGAAATCGCCAGCGAGCGAGCTGGTGCCGTCCGTCCACCCGGTCGTACAGAATGTCCGGGAGCACTTCAAGAAGTTCCTCGCCATACGCTGCGCGGTAGGTGTCGGGAAGATCCTCGGTCCATGAGAGGATGATGTCACTCGTGTCTTCCGCAGAATGCGGAAAATCCATTCCTCGAAACAGCGGTTCGTCGGTAAAGATCGCGGGAATAACCGAGCCGAAACGGTCGCCGACGGCGGCTGCGTATCGTTCATGCGTCGTGTCGATAAAGGCGCGCATTGCCTCGGGACTGAGGGTGTCTACGTATTGCGTGTTATTGAACCACGTCCACGCCGGGGGAACCTCGAGGTACGCGAACAGGAGCTCTTCTCCTCTCCCGGCAGTGGTGTCCTCGGACACACGCCTGCTCCCGGCAAGCGTGCTGTCGTGAAAGGTGAGCGCCCACGCTGCAACAAAGGTACGCTCAGAGAGCGGGAGCGGCTCTGAGTGGTGCGACGGGCACGGACGCGCTTCGCCCGGAGCAATGCGGGTGCGTGACAGCCGGAGGTGGCGAAGGCGGTGGCGTTCTTCAGCGGTGGCAAGTCCGCCTGCAAACCCTGACGGCCAGCGGTCCTCGTCGTACAGCCATACGTGCAGGCCCTGTCGCTCTGCTTCATCAGTCAGGTCTTCTACCAGACTCATGAACTCCTCGCCAAGATACGTAGTCTCAAGCCCGGTGCGCGGGTGTATGTGCGCACCTCCCAGCCCCATCTTCTCGAAGATCGACAGCTGGTGAAACAGTCGATCCCGCTCGAGCCTGCCGTTCCAGGACCAGAATGGGGCACCCCGATCTATTGATTCGGGATGCAGGAAAAGCTGTTGGTCAAAAGTATCTGGACGATCAAATGCATTGGACATGGTACGTTTCCTTGTTAGGCAACGTTTTCGCACCAATGTAGCGCTGGGTCAAGGTGATAGATCACCTTTCGACGAAGTTCGTTGCGAGATACCAGAAGCGAGCACAGTGAAAACGACACACAAAGTGTTGTAGAGTCCGGGAACAAACTCGGGATAGATAATACAGCCGCAGTGCGACTCGCACAGGTTCACCGAAGGGAGAAAATACGTGTTTCAGAAAAATGAGTTACTGTACGAGAATCCGCTCTCCAAACCAGAGGACATTGAGAGCTTTCGGCTCGAAGGTGATGCATGTATCACGTTTCCACGAGGAATCATGCGCCTTGAGCAGGCGTACGAACGCGATCTGGACAAGGGGCTTCATGCGAACTTCGTTCTGTGGTGTGAACAGGACTTTTCAGACAATATTTGTATTACCTATAATTTTCGTCCGCTGACCGACGCTGGTCTTGCCATGGTCTGGGTGTCGGCTCGCGGTCGTAACGGACAGGACCTTTTTTCATCAGAACTTCGCGCTCGTGCCGGAGACTATTCCGAATATCACCACGGTGACATTAATGCGTTACACGCTTCCTACTACCGGCGCAATCCTTCCGAGACAGGGTTTCGTACGTGCAACCTGAGAAAGAGTTACGGGTTTGATCTGGTCTGTCAGGGAGGCGATCCGCTTCCCGACGCGCGCTACGTCGAAAAACCGTTCCGGATCTGCGTCGTAAAGGCCGGGGCAGACTTCGTGTTTTCGATCAACGACGTTGTGCTGTTTCACTGGGTAGACGATGGCCAGCAATACGGGCCGATACTGGACGGTGGAAAGATCGGATTCCGCCAGATGGCTGGTCTTATTGGAGAGTACTCGAACCTCCAGGTTCACTTGGTGCGTGCTACGTGAGCCTCGGGTAGTTTGATTAGCGAGACGCCGTCGGAGGATTCCCTGCCGGCTTGTTTCGCGACCCAACAACGTTGGGAACCTCATCGCTCCACGGAAACCCCCTGGACTTGATGCCGAACTTCGAGCTGCTGGTCTGGCGGGGCTCCCACCTGGTGAACCGCTTCACCTGTCAGACCGGGCAGTACGCCACGGCGGATACTACGGGATGGTGAAACGACTGGACGAGGCGCTGGGGCGTCTCCTGGACGCGGCAGGGATTCCCATCCCGACGATTGTCTCCGGCCGATCAATTCTGAGGGTTGCCGATGACGGAGGCTGGTGCTCGGTGTCGCTTTGGTCCATCCTCAGTCCTCGACATCGTCTTCCAGACTGAGATCCCGTTCAGGTCTGGAAACGAGTACCTCTGATAGGGTGAAAAAACGCGGCGCTGGTTCCGTGTTGCACAAGCTTCCTGGTCATGATCGTAACGTATACACGGTGTGTGTCCGACGTAAAGCGTTATCGTTGTGCGAGTACGCATACAAAGCCTACCGTGTCTTCTGCTGTTTCTTCCTGTTTTTGTATCCGGATCCGACTGACGAGCAGGCCAATCAGTACAGAACCCACGGTGGAGTAAATAACGAAGCGGATGTCATCGAAGAGGAGGATGCGAACGATGCGATTGATCGTTCGGACCAGTACCGAGGGTGGTGCAACATCCATGATCACCGCATCGATCGAGAATACCGATCCTGCCTCGGTACACCATGCAGTACCCAGGATTCGCGCGTTCTCAATCACCAGCACGCCATCCGTTACCGAGGTTCGAGTGCGTTGATCGGAATCTGTGAGAGAGAGTGTCGCTCACAGCCAGGAACGCGGCATCAGTTGGAGCCCATACTGTCTTGTCAGCCAGTTCCGTGTCAGACAGAATCGCGAAGCCTTCCGGGTCATACCGACCTAACAATTCCAGAAACGTGTTCTGATCTCCGGTTGCCTGCAACACGTCAACAACACTAAGACCAGCACCCCCGTTCTCACGGATGTACCCGTATTCTTCGCCGAACAAAGGCAGAGCGAGTGCTCCAAGGATAGCAACGATGCCGAGTGCAAAGGCTCTCTTTCTTTCAGAAGCGTTTTTCATCCTCAGGACGGTTCCTCCTCAGACAAGGATGATCGCCAACAGACTCAGAACCGCTCCGATCGCGTAGATGACCTTGCTGTAGCTCACCACCTTTGCGCCATCCATCCCGTCGAATGGGAAGAACGGAATCAGCTGGTAGATGATGATCAGATCCAGGATGGTTTCCAGCCCCGCAGTGAATAGCTCTGGAAAGAATCGACTCATCCCCACGTAGACGAGTACCAGGCTCATCCAGGTCGCGAAGGCCTGCATACCCTTGTAGCGTACAAACTCGCTATCGCGCCAGATGTCCGCGGCCGGAACAAAAAAGCCAAACGTTGGCCACCATCCCCCAAATGCCAGCGCCAGGATTACGCTCAGCGTGGTTCCCCCCTGCGGAGCATCAAAGCGGACGGGACCGGACAGTCTCGCAATCGGATAGGCTACGAGCATTCTCAGCGCCGTGATCCCCGCAACCACTGCCATGCCGATGAAGAAGAACTCCACGCCCCGCAAGGAGAACAGCGAGAGCGCTCCACCGATGAAGAGCGAGAACAGCAGGCTCTTCAGGATAGTCCGCCGTTCGGGGTGTACACTCGTGTTCTTGAGCGCTTCATC
This sequence comes from Spirochaetales bacterium, assembly GCA_007121695.1. Classification (GTDB taxonomy): domain Bacteria; phylum Spirochaetota; class Spirochaetia; order DSM-27196; family SKKC01; genus SKKC01. Next base: position 8,124 of record SKKC01000209.1, read on the forward strand.
CCTGACCCACGTACTATATCCGGTCGCGAGTGAATACCCGAAGCGTTTCAGGAAGCCCTTCATCGAATAGCCAAAAAGCGACCGTACGACACTCGGTCGCGTGTAGCCGTTCTTCGCGAACATGTTCCAGGAGGCGGTATTGTCGGCACGGACCAGGCTGAACTGTGTCTTCAGTCCTTCGTCATCCATGGCTTGTATACCCGCTTCCAACAGGCGCGACCCAAGCCTGTGGCCTTGCGCCTTTTTGTCAACGAAGATCCAGGATAGTAGTCCTTCTCCCGGCCCCATCTTCTCGAGCAGGACCCCGCCGACGCAGTCACCTTCTTCATGAGCGTAAAACCCCCAGCCCGGTTTCCCGGGCAGTAAGAGAGACGCCCCCGTGCCAAACACGCTGCTGGCGACTGCCCTGGTTGTCCTGGCCTCTTCCGGCGTCTCGATCGGTGATATTTGATATGCGGCCATCCCCGTTTCTCCTTGTTCGCTTAGAATGTAACCTATACGTTACTACACCATACCGCTCTTCCATGATATTGTGAAGTCAGGGTTACATATTTGGAGGTTACATTGGTTCCCGCACCGAGACTGTCCTTCATGTGGAATGCGGCTATGGGCTTGTTCGGGGTAGTGTTCTGGCTGTATGGCATCCTTACGCTCCTGTGGCCGGCAGTATTTGCTCCGCACGGCTATATGCTTGGTATCCTTGGTGTTCTGTTGGCGCTCTATTTTCTCCTGACCGGATGGCTTGCCGGTACCGCTTCGGTCGGGCGGGTCTGGGACGAGGGGGCAGAACACGACTCGAACCGCGCGTACAAGTTCGGTTTCACCATGGCCTGGTGTATGTACCTGGTGTTCTGGCTTCTGCTCGCGCGTGGCTGGATCTCATTGGAAGCCACGTTTCCCGCGATGGGAGCATTCACCGGTGGGTCGTACTGTCTCTACATGGGAATCACAGGACTCAGGGGATGGTATGAAACTCGTCACGCACCTGACTGAGCGACGCAAATCCGCCGGACTAACTCAGTCTCAACTTGCCGAAATCGTCGGGGTCTCCCGCAAAACGATCAACACGGTGGAGAACCACGTGTTCGTACCCTCCACGGTCCTCGCATTGAAACTTGCTCAAGCACTGGACTGCAGCGTTCACGATCTTTTTGAGCTCCCAGACGGTTCCTGACCTACACATGCGATTGTTGGGCTCACTTCGGGCAACGACAGCTCTCAGCTGTGCCGTGTCTGGCGGTGCACCGTGACCGTGAGGGCCAGACATCAACTGGACGGCTTTGTCAGGCCGCGGTCTCGTGCGAGAGGATCGTCGTGAGCCGGGCGTTGACGTAGTTCACCCAGCCGCCAATCAGAACATCCCGTCTGCTTCGGGGCTGTGCTCTTCGTGTTGCGAGAGTATTTCCGCGAGCGGATCGGGTGAGTTGAGTATCTCGTCAGGCAGAAGGAAAAACCGGAACGGCACGCGGGCCGCCGCCTCTGATTCACTATCGACTTCAGTCGCTGCCGATCCGGCGGCGAGCTTCGCGTTCTCGCGTTCGACGTGCTCATGCCACAGCTTCACGTCCCGGTAGAACCGGCGAAAGCGCTGTCTCCACTCCCGCTCGCCGCGCTGCGCCTGGTCAAGCCAGGTAATCAGATCAGGGCGGTCGACCGACGCGAGTCGGGCAAGGGCTGCGTCTTCCGTGCGTTCCACGCCAGCCAGAATGTGGTGCCATATGACGAAAAAGATGGGATCGGACGCGGTTCGCCCGGCCGAGTGACACGCAGAACAGAACAGTGAGTCTTTCACCACGCCTACAACGACCGGCGCGCTGGAGATGACGGACCCGATCCGATAGGTCGACATTCCGGGATCAAACTCCTTGGTCTGAATCTCCAGTGTTGCCCCGCACCGCTCACAAAGAAACGGTGGATCAACCACGATAGTATCGAATAAGCCCACGCGCGCCTCCAATCCGTTTACAAGCGTTGTCGCTATAGTGATTCTTTGCGCAAGGCGCCGAAAAATTCAATTACCCGAAGATTCCGGAATTTGCGCGTGTATAATCATCGATGCGTTTCGAAAATCGCCGACTGGAGTTCACACTCGCGTAAGTGGTTGTAGTGCTCGACTGTCAGCACGACGTAGCGCTATTTACCACAAAGCTCTTCACGATCATGCATTTGATCGGCCTCGTCGATTCCCGTCGCAGTTTCCTGGCGTTCATCAGAGGTACGCACTCCCGCTCGCGAGAGCTGATTCGACAAAGGCGTTGCCGTTCGTATCGCGTACGTTCGGTCGCATACCAAAGTGCACCAGCGACCGAACAACAGTTTATGCCGTCTCGTAACGTGTCTCGAGCCGAAAAATACCGGCCTGGAGCACATTATAGACACGTATTTGGTTGATGAAAGACCGTATGCTACGTTCGAAATCGTTTTCAAGCGAATCAACCCGATTAATGAGCGGCGCTACGAGTTCAGAATCAAGCATAAACCCGTACGCATTACGGTACATGTGTCGAAATGCCAAGTACTCCTGCAAACGGTCGCGCAGATTCTCATCCAGTGCACCGCATTCATGTGAACGTTCCAAGACCTCCTGATGCCAATGCGATCCGTCAGGAACTGGATAGGCTTGCAGCTTCAACACAAGTACGAGACATCGTTCCATCCCTGTGTATATCGAATGCAGGGTGCTTGCCGCTGCGTGAGTCTCGATTTCGTCCCACGCGCGATGAGAGTGTATAGTTCGTAACTGTTGCGCTATCCGTTTTTCCCTGTTGATGTAGTCGGGTTCCGTAGACACAGACGCAACAAGCTGTTTTGGTTCAGGCGACACGACGCAAGGTACCTTCACGTCGAAGTCGACGCGTGAACTCGTTCTCGTAATCCAGTCCGATAAGATCGAACTTATGATTAAGTTGCATCAACAGCTCGCCGTATGCGGCGAAAAACCGATTTTTGGGAAGTCCAACTGTCGCTATATCGATATCGGACGCTTCGTCCGAAGTGCCACGTGCCAACGAGCCGAACAGGAATATCTCAGTAGCCCCAAAGCGCTTCAGAATCTCAATCGCATCGGACAAATCCTTCTGTAGCCGTGCTGGAACTTCAATCTCAGGAGCCATGTATTAAGTGTAGCGCTCCAACAGTGGGCACGCAACCGGCGTCTCACGATGGTCGCCCATTGAGCCAACAGCGTCAATGTAATTCCAGATGAATGTGGACCGGTCTCTTGTGTTCTATCAGGTAGCCCGCGGACCGTGGCGTACGCACCTGAAAGCGACCAACATTCTCGAGCGATTCTTTCGCGAACTCAAACGATTCGAGAAGTCACGCCAGTTTCGATTTGCCGATAGAAACAGTTGTGACCGCTTTTGCTATGCGTTCACTTACGATTACAACTAACATCACCAGAGAATGCCTCATCTCTCATGACACAAAACTCTGGACACTACCCACTTCCGCCCAATGCCGGATTTAGACCAGATGTGGCAAGACCCCGTCCCAGGCGGTCGCGGCCACCTATTTCTTATTGACGGGGGAGGCGTTATATGTGTTCTGTCGTCCCGTGCGATGCCCAGGAAGTCCCACCAGTATGCGAACAACCAACAGCTTCCCGGCGCTCCGCAACGCACATCAGATCCCGGATTGTGCTGTACGATCACGGCGGACCATCCCGCGTATCTTCCCGTTCGGTCCGTCGGCTGTGAAACCAAGTCCGTGGTAAAACTGCTCAAGCTCTTCGTCACAGCAAAGGTCAACCATGTACAGACCATCGAGTTGCTCAAGCAGATCACGGATCAGCGCCTTTGCAATACCCTGTCGGCGCCAATCCGGTAACACTTCGAGTAATGGGATGTAGGCGCTGAGATGTCCATCGGATATCGCATTCGCGAAACCCACCACTCGGTTGTCGCCCACTGCCAGACTCACTGCGTAGCTGTCCGCCAGAATTCTGCGGTGCATCGTCTCATCCGGATGCGCCGGCCATCCCTCGAAGAACCCCTCCATCGGAATCTCGGCCACCTGCGCCACCGAGCGATAGATAGTCATCGCCGACATGAACGTACCCTTTCAGATGAACTTCCCAACCGAGACATCAAATACCTCTGCAAGCCTCTTCGCCATTGTCTTGCTGATCGCCCGCTGTCCGGTCTCCATGTTCGAAACGTGCTGCTTCGGCAGCCCACCGAGCCTTTCGCCCAGTTCCTGCTGCGACAACCCGTGCAGTTCCCGATACGCCCGCATGTTTTCTCCCGGTGTGATCGTCTCGCGCAGATCCCGGTACCACGCACTTTCTCTCACTTCGATCAGTTCGTCTTCTTCCTCCTCGATGATCTCTACCTCCCCGTAGTGCTCACGGAGATAATGCAGCAGTTCCGGAGGAACCTCTCCTTCTACCCTAATACGGGGCGTCTTCACGACTACCTGCATAGTACACCTCGATTTCGGCGTGGTGCTCCCACACCCGCCAGCAGGCCACCCATGAATATGATAGATGGCAATGATACTCGTTCTCTGAGATCTTGCTGAAGTTGCGCCATTCGCTTCGAATCGGGCCCTTAAGCTCCAAATCCTCTACAAGGTTCGCAAACAACACCTGTTCGTGCCGGGGCATCTTGCGCACTCGCTTCTCCACCCGCCGTCGATAGTATACCCGCCAGTCCACCGTGCCCTCGCTTCATGCGTCCCGGTTGTTTCGCGATTCTACCGCAACCACCCTCACAATGTAACCGAAAATTTGTTACTCCGCAAGCGAGGCGAACTTGGACGACATAACGACGGGATTGAGCAGATTCGTGCCGAGCGTTCGCCCTGCCCGTAAGGGCCAGACGTTCGGATCGAACACCGGGTCATAAGTCTATTGAAACAATGAGGTTAGGCGTCAACTGGGCGGCTTTGTCATGCCTCTCTCCAATATCTCTATCGCCACCTGGAGCAGCACACGTGAAAGCCACGACCTGCATCTTATGAACTGACCGATTGCGTATTGACGATGTATACTATATGTGATATTCATTGGTGTGGTTCGATGGAACGAGGAGAAGAATAGAGAACTCCAGCAACGCCGCGGAATCTCGTTCGAACGGATCGCCGCGATGTATGAGAAAGAGGAGTTCGAGGCGATAGAGCAACACGAGGCTCGGCCAAATCAGCAGGTTCTGGTCATGAAGATTGACGGATATACGTGGGCTGTCCCATTTGTGATCGAAGACGACGGACAAACGTTGTTCCTGAAAACGGCATACCCGAGCCGGAAACTCCACAAGCGGTATGGAGATGACGAATGAAAGACATATTCGAGCTCGATGAAGAAGAGCAGCAAATAGAGAACGAGATCGACCAATACGTCCCCGCGGACGAGAAGACGGAAGCCACCGTTCGGCGCATAGCGCAGGAAAGCAGGAAACGGAAGAACGTGAACATCCGGATCTCAGAACGGGATCTGTCGCAGATACGCGAGAGGGCATCTCG